>NZ_BAAALD010000001.1:0-178988 GCF_039528095.1 Kitasatospora arboriphila | reverse complement strand
CCCCCCGCCGGGCCCCCCCCCCCCCCGGCTTCAACAATTCCCGGACGTCAGCTCTTCAGGGCCAACTCCCGGACGGGCGAATCGTCCTTCGACTCCGCGATGGCCCGCAGGTTGTCCGGCATCCTCCGGATCATCGCGAGCAGCAGGACCAGGCCGGCCCGGGCCAGGTAGATCATGGCCTTGAACGGCGAGGCGCTCGGTCGTCCGGTGGTCCGCTCCCGCATGGCAACCGGGACCTGGCGGACGGTGAAACCGCAGCGGGCGGCACCGACCATGCTCTCCACGGTGTCGCCGAGGTACTCCACCGGGTACCAGGTGGCGAAGAACTCGATGAGCTTGCGGTTGCAGGCACGGAAGCCCGAGGTCGTGTCGGTCAGCCTGGTACGTGTGATCCGCGACAGGACCGTGGACAGCAGACCCATGGCCCACTTCCGGGGGCCGCGCACCTTGTAGTCGCCCTCGCCGTCGAACCTGGCGCCGATGACCAGGTCGGCCTCGTTCAGCTTCTCCAGCAGCAGCGGGACGTAGGACGGGTCGTGCTGGCCGTCCGAGTCGATCTGGATCGCGACGTCGTAACCGTGCAGGTGGGCGTACCGGTAGCCGAGGCGCATGGCCCCGCCCACCCCCAGGTTGTAGGGGAGCCTCGCGACGGCCGAACCCGCCGCGGCGGCGACCTCGGCTGTGCGGTCCGTCGAACCGTCGTCGACCACCAGTGTGTCGACGCCGGGCAGTTGGGCCCGTATCTCACCCAGGATGCCGGGGAGGCCCTCGGCCTCGTTCCAAGCCGGCAGGATAACAAGTATCTTGCGCCCGTCCATCACGCCCCGACCTCCGAATCGACCGAACCCTCGACCTGGGTGTGCGGGCGGGGCTCCGGGTAGCCGTGGTGCGCGACCAGGTGGGCGCGCAGCAGCGCCACTTCCTCGGACAGCGTGCGGGTCTCGGCCTCCAGCCTGCTCGCCTCCCAGCTGAGGTGAAGGCAGACGAGCAGCACGAGCACGAAGCCGGCGAAGAGCACGAGGCTCACCCCGGACGCGATTCCGAGCCGCCGTGCGGTGGAGTCGAGCACCCGGGGAACGAAGCCCAGCGGGGCCACTACCAGACCGATGCCGAGCCATATCGCCGCGTACTTCTCCCGGAGCTGCTGCCGGCGCAGCAGTTCGAGGATGTACACGAGCACCAGTACACCGGTGATCGATGTGATGACAGTGAGTTGCACGACGAGAGACGCCTTTCAGCCGCGGTGGCGAGGGCCATCGTAGCCGCCGCCGGAGAACGGACGACAGCGGCCGCCGGTCCGCTCCGGAACCGTCCCGGGAGCCGGGGCTGGAGCCTGCGGCGAGGGAACCGTGGGCTACTCTCGCCGGATGTCTCTCACCTCCCGGGCGCGGCCCCGGCCTGATCTGTCGGGCTCTGCCGAGGCGCCGGTCGTCTCGCCGGGCAATCGGCTCGGCTGGCTGGATCTGCTGCGCGGTGTCGCCGCGCTGACCATCGCGGGCGAGCACTTCGTGCAGATGGTGGTCCCGGAGCTGTATGCCCGGGTCACCCACCGCTTCGACGTGGCGTCCTTCGGTGTTTTCCTCTTCTTCCTGGTGAGCGGATACATCGTGCCCGCCTCCCTGGAGCGGCGCGGGAGCGTACGCGGCTTCTGGATCAGCCGGTTCTTCCGGATCTACCCGCTCTGCCTCGTGGTGGTGCTGGTGGGCATCGGCGTCTGGGCGGCGGGTGCGTACACGGCGCTCTCCCCGGTCAGCCCATTCCCGGCGAAGCACCCCGCCGTCGCCGCGCTCGCCAACCTGACGATGCTGCACGACTTCGTCGGGGTGGGGGGGTCCCTGTTCGTCATGTGGACCCTCTCCTACGAGATGGTGTTCTACCTCCTGGTGGCGGGCCTGTTCGTGCTCGGGCTGCACCGGCGCAGCGCGGAGATCTCGGCGGGTCTCGCCCTGATCGGCGCGTTGGCCGCGGGTCTGTTCCCGGTGCTGCTGTTCTCGCGCGATCTGCACAACACTGAGGTGACCGTGGCGGTGTCCGCTGCTGCAATGGCGGTGGGCCTGACCTGCCTGTTGTCCCGTCGCCGCGCCCTGTCGGTCACAGGTGCCGTTCTACTCGCGGGTTTGGCGCTCGTCCTGGTCACTGTCAACGGGCGGATGCCCGGGTGGTTCGGGCTGTCGATCCTGGCCACCATGTTCGGCGGCACGGCGATCTACCGTGCCGAGCAGGGGCAGATCAGCCGTCGGAAGTGCGCCGCTGCCTGCGTGGTGGCGTTGGGGGCGGTCGTGGCAGCCGGCGCGTGCTGGGACGAGCATGCGCGGATGACGCACCACGTCCAGTGGCAGTGGGTTGCGGCGATGCTTGCCACCTGGGCGGCCTTCGGCCTGGGAATGCTCCTCCGCGGCCGTACGGTTCCAAGGTTCCTGACCTGGCTGGGGTCGGTCAGCTATTCGATCTACCTGGTCCACGCGGTGCTGCTGTGCGTCCTGCTCTGGTTGATCAGTCCCACTGCGGTGAGGGACATCCCGCTGTGGTCACGTTTCGGGATCGGCATCGTCTTCATCGCCGTGGTCCTGGCGGTCAGCCAGCTGACTTTCACCGTGGTCGAGCGGCCTGCGCAGCGGCTGGGTCGGCGGGTCACCGCCCTCGTCGAGCGTCGGGCCAACGGCGGCGCCTGACGGCTGAGCACCCCTCGGACGATCCGGGCCCGACGCACAGTGCGCGTCGGGCCCGGATGCCGTCATGCGACCGGTGCTGCGGCCTCCGGAGCGGCAGGAACGTTGCCGGCGTCCGCCGGCGCTGCGCGGAAGCGGCGCAGCAACGACCACAGCATCAGCCCGGCGGTCGCAGCGGATCCCGCGAGGTAGCCGAGTTCGGCGCGGGTGCCGACGTCGCCGGGGAGCAGCGTGACCGCGGCGAGCACGGCGGTGCCGACCGCCCAGGCGAGGAGCTGCCGCTGGTGGCGGGAGAGCGCCATGAGGGCCTGGCCGACGACGGTCGCGACCATGTAGCAGAGGGTCCCGAGGACCAGCCAGAGGAAGTCGGCCGCGCCCAGGACGTCCTGGGCGTTGAACATCGTCCGGACGATCCAGGGTCCGAGGAGGACGGCCGGCACCCCGCCGGCGAGGCACATCGCGCAGACGACGGCGACGGTGCGCACCAGCACCTTGCGGAACTCCGCGTGCCGGCCGGAGGCGGCGGCCCCCGACAGGGCGGAGACCAGGGAGGCCTGGATCGCCGCGTACGCGAAGAGCGGGACGCGGGCGATGACCACGGCGTTCAGGAGGGCCGCGACGAGCGCGGTCGAGGCGGGCGACAGCAGTTGGACGCTGACCACGGCCGCGTTGACCATGAGCTGGGCGAGCAGGGTCGAGGCGGCGAGCAGGCCGAGACCGCGGGTGAGCGCCGGCCAGGGCACGGCGGGGCCCGGTCGGCGGTCGCGCAGGGTGGAGCGCAGGCCGATCAGGGAGGCCGCCAGCGGGGAGACCACCAGGATCAGGGCGAACGCCAGCACCGAGTGCAGGCCGAGCGCCGGCAGGGCGGCCGCGAGGCCGATCCGCAGACCGCCGTCGACGGCCAGCTGGGCGCCGTAGGCCTTGAAGTTGCCGAGGCCGGCGAGGGCGCCGCGGGTGAGCGAGCTGACGGCGAGCCCGACGAGGGCGCTGCCGAGCCCGGCCACCAGGGTGAGGTCGCCGTGGAAGAGGCGGTCGGCGATCGGCCGGGCCGCCGCGGCGAGCAGAGCGAGGACGGCCACCAGCACCGCGCCGGTGAGCAGGGCCGTCCGCCGCAGGGCCCCGTGCGGGCCCTGGCCGCCGACGTCGCGGGCGGCGACCAGGCGGTTCAGTTCCAGTTCCACCGGCGAGAAGAGGCCGTACCCGACGGACATGACGACCGTCCAGAGCACGGAGACGCCGGCGAGGGAGGTGGGGTCCAGCGTGTGGCCGGCGAGGGCGAGGTAGACGTACGAGGAGACGCCGAGGACGACGGTGCCGCCCAGCACCAGCCGGGTGCCGGGCGGCAGCGCGTCCAACAGCCGGGCCAGCGGGTTCGCGCGGCCGCCCGCCCGGTCAGCCACGCAGCGCGGCCTTGCTCTTCAGCGGCTCCCACCAGTCGCGGTTGTCGCGGTACCAGGCGATCGTGGCGGCGAGGCCGTCCTCGAAGCGGACCTGCGGGGTGTAGCCGAGCTCCTCGCTGATCTTGGTGATGTCGAGCGAGTAGCGCAGGTCGTGCCCCTTGCGGTCGGCCACGGGCTCGACCATGTCCCAGTCGGCCCCGGCGGCCTCCAGGAGCAGGCCGGTGAGCTCCTTGTTGGTGAGCTCGGTACCGCCACCGATGTTGTAGACCTCGCCGGCCCGACCCTTGCGCATGGCCAGCTCGATGCCGCGGCAGTGGTCGGAGACGTGCAGCCAGTCCCGGATGTTGCCGCCGTTCCCGTAGAGCGGGACCTTCCTGCCGTCGAGCAGGTTGGTGGTGAACAGCGGGATGACCTTCTCGGGGAACTGGTAGTGGCCGTAGTTGTTCGAGCACCGCGTGACCACGACGTCCATGCCGTGGGTGCGGTGGTAGGCCAGCGCCAGGAGGTCCGAGCCGGCCTTGGAAGCGGAGTACGGGGAGTTGGGGGCCAGCGGCCACTCCTCCGTCCAGGAGCCCTCGGCGATCGAGCCGTAGACCTCGTCGGTGGAGACGTGGACGAAGCGGCCGACGCCGTGCTTGCGGGCCGCGTCGAGCAGGACCTGCGTGCCGACGACGTTGGTCAGGACGAACGGCCCGGCGCCCTCGATCGACCGGTCGACGTGCGACTCGGCGGCGAAGTGGACGACCACGTCGTGGCCGGGCATCACCTGCTCGACGGTGTCGGTGTCGCAAATGTCACCCCGGACGAACCGGTAGCCGGGGTGACCGGCGACCGGCGCGAGGTTGGCCTCGACGCCCGAGTAGGTGAGCTTGTCGAGGACGGTGACCTGGGCGGACTCGTCGGCGCCCAGCAGGGAGCGGACGAACTCGGATCCGATGAAGCCGGCGCCGCCGGTGACGAGGATGCGCATAGTAGGGCGCAGTCTACCCAGACCTGTTCGAAGACCCGCCCTGCCCCACGACCCCGCCGGGGGCCTCGCATAAGCTGCCCGTCATGCGTGGAATTCTCTTGGCGGGTGGCACCGGATCGCGCCTGTGGCCGCTGACCCGGGCGGTGTCGAAGCAGCTGCTTCCCGTCTTCGACAAGCCGATGGTCTACTACCCGTTGTCCACGTTGGTGATGGCGGGCATCAGCGAGATCCTCATCATCACGACCCCGCAGGACCAGGAGCAGTTCCAGCGCCTGCTCGGCGACGGCTCCCAGCTCGGGCTGCGCCTGGAGTACGCCGTCCAGGAACGTCCCGAGGGGATCGCCCAGGCCTTCGTGCTCGGCGCCGACTTCATCGGGGACGAGCCGGTCGCGCTGATCCTCGGCGACAACATCTTCCACGGCAGCGGCCTGGGCACCCGGCTCGCCCAGCACACCCGGCCGGAGGGCGGGCGGGTGTTCGCCTACCCGGTGGCCGATCCGCGCGCGTACGGCGTGGTGGAGTTCGACCCGCAGGGCCAGGTCATCTCGATCGAGGAGAAGCCCGAGCACCCGAAGTCCCGGTACGCCGTGCCCGGCCTGTACTTCTACGACAACCGGGTCGTCAAGATCGCCGAGAACCTGGAGCCCAGTGCCCGGGGCGAGTTGGAGATAACGGCGGTCAACGAGGCCTACCTGCGCAACGGCGAACTCCAGGTCACCGTGCTGGACCGCGGTACGGCCTGGCTGGACACCGGCACGTTCGTGTCGATGGTCCAGGCCTCCGAGTTCGTCCGGGTGATCGAGGAGCGCCAGGGCTTCAAGATCGGCTGCATCGAGGAGGCGGTCTGGCGCGCCGGCCTGATCGACTCGACGCAGCTGCGCGAGCTGGCCGAGCCGCTCCGCAAGAGCGGGTACGGGGAGTACCTGCTGGACCTGCTCGTCGAGGAGGGCAACCGATGAAGTTCCGCGAACTGTCGATCGCCGGCGCGTTCGAGATGACTCCGCAGCAGCACGGCGATCCGCGCGGGCTGTTCATGGAGTGGTACCGCTTCGACCGCCTCTCCGAGGTGGTGGGCCACCCGCTGCGGCTGGCCCAGGCCAACCTCTCGGTGTCCTCCCGCGGCGTGGTGCGGGGCGTCCACTTCGCCGACGTGCCTCCCGGCCAGGCCAAGTACGTCACGTGCGTGCGCGGTGCGGTGCTCGACGTGGTGGTGGACCTGCGGGTCGGTTCGCCGACCTTCGGCCGCTGGGACTCCGTCCGGCTGGACGACGTGGACCGCCGGGCCGTGTACATCCCGGAGGGCCTCGGCCACGGCTTCTGCGCCCTGACGGACGACGCCACCCTCTCGTACGTCTGCTCCGAGACCTACAACCCCTCCGGCGAGCACACCGTGCACCCGCTGGACCCGGACCTCGCCATCGACTGGGGCACCGCCGAGCCGCAGCTGTCCGCGCGCGACGAGGCCGCCCCCTCGCTGGCCGAGGCGGTGGCGTCCGGTCTGCTGCCCGACTACGAGGCCTGCCGGGCGTACACCGCCGGGCTCCGCCCGGTCTGACCGCCGGGCGGGTGCCGTCCCGGACGGCACCCGCCCGAACGACCGGCACGTCGGTCATATGATGTGGCCGCCACGTCCGTGGCCGTGCTCCGTACCGGGGCAGCCGCCCCCAACCACCGGATAACCGCCATGACCACTCTGGATGTCCTGCTCCCCTACTACGGCGACGTGGCACTGATGCAGGCCGCGGTGCGCAGTGTCCTGGCGCAGACCGACCGGGACTGGCGACTGACGGTCGTCGACGACGGCCGCGAGCCGGGCGTGCCGGAGTGGTTCGCCGAGCTCGGGGACCCGCGGGTCCGGTACATGCGCAACGAGCAGAACCTCGGCGTCACCGGCAACTACCGCAAGTGCCTCGGCCTCGCCGAGCACGAGTACCTCGTCTTCATGGGCACCGACGACATCATGCTGCCCAACTACATCGAGACGATCCGCGACGTGCTCGCGGCCCACCCCGGCGTGGCCATGATCCAGCCGGGCGTCGAGGTCATCGGCAGCGACGGTGCGGTCAGCCGCACGCTGGCGGACGAGGCCAAGCGGCGGCTGTACGCGCCGCGGACCCGCGGCCTGGAGCTGCTGGGCGGCGAGGAGCTCGCCGTCAGCCTGCTGCGCGGCAACTGGCTGTACTTCCCGTCGATCTGCTGGCGCACCGACGCCGTCCGCACCATGGGCTTCCGCGACAACCTGGAGATCATCCAGGACCTCGCGCTGATCGTCGACCTGCTCCAGGCCGGCGAGCGGATGGCGGTGAGCGACACCCTGTGCTTCCAGTACCGCCGGCACACGGTCAGCATCTCCTCGAAGTCCGCCTTCAGCGGCAGCCGGTTCACCGAGGCCCGCCGCTACTTCCTCGACGTCGCGGACCGGCTGGACGCCCACGGCTGGCCGCGCGCCGCGAAGGCCTCCCGTCGCCACCTCTCGGCCCGGATCCACGCCCTCACGCTGGTGCCGGGTGCCGTGCGCAACCGCCAGTGGGACGGTGCCCGGACCCTGCTGCGCAACGCCTCCGCCACCGGCAGGGCCCGCTGATCCCGCGGTACCCGGTTCCCCTCTCCTCAAGGAGCGCTCCGTCATGAGCACCCCGCACACACCGCCGCGCGTCGCCGTCCTCGGCGGCACCGGGTTCATAGGCCGGGCCGTCGCCGAGCGGTTCGAGGCGACGGGGAGCGAGGTTCTCACGCTGGCCCGCAAGCCCTCCGCCGTGCCCGTGGCCGGCCGCTTCGTCCCCTTCGACCTGACGGCGTCCCCGGCGTCCGAGCTGGCCGCGCTGCTGGACCGCGAGCACGTCGACGTCGTCGTGAACGCGGCCGGCGGCATGTGGGGGCTCGACGACGAGCAGATGCACGTCGCCAACGTCGTCCTGGTCGACCGGCTGGTCGAGGCGATCGGCGCCATGGCCACCCCGGCCCGGCTGGTGCACCTCGGCACCGTTCACGAGTACGGCCTGGTGCCCGTCGGCACCAGCCAGCACGAGGACGACGTCCCGGCCCCGGTGATGGCCTACGGCCGGCTCAAGCTCGCGGCGACCGAGCGGGTCGTCGACGCGGTCGGTCGCGAGGGCCTCGACGCCGTCGTGCTCCGGCTCGGGAACGTGACCGGCGCCGGTCAGCCCGGGCACAGCCTGCTCGGGGTGATGGGTGCCAAGCTCGCCGCGGCCCACGCCGCGGGCACGGTGGCCGAGCTGTCGCTGCAGCCGCTCACCGCCCAGCGCGACTTCGTGGACCTGGACGACACGGTGGACGCCGTGGCGGCCGCCTCGACCACCAGGACGGCCCGCACCGTGCTGAACATCGGGACGGGCGCGGCCGCCCCGGCGCGCCGCTTGGTCGACCTGCTCGTCGAGGTGAGCGGCGTCCCGGTGGAGGTCACCGAGGTACCGGCCCCCGAGGGTACGGGCCCCGAGTCGGAGTGGCAGCAACTCGACATCTCCGCGGCACGGGAACAGCTCGGCTGGGTGCCGCAGCGCACGCTGCGGCAGTCGGTCGAGTCGCTGTGGGCGGACTGCCTGCCTGGCTGACCGTCCGCACCCGGTAGCGGTCCCACGGCAGGGTTCCCCTCAGCGGACGCAAGAGGTCACATGCGTGCATGGAGCTGGAGCAAGTCCCACGGCGGGCTGGCCGAGTCGCTGGGGCGGGCGAACGCCTTCGGCGCTCTTCGTCTGATGCTCGCCGGAGCCGTCCTCGTCTCGCACCTCTTCCCGCTCGGATACGGCCGACGGGATCCGTTGTGGGCCGCGAGCGGCAGGCAGACGGACCTGGGCCGACTCGCGGTGACCGGTTTCTTCGTGCTCTCGGGCTTCCTCATCACGGCGAGTGGCCGCCGTACCCGACCCTTGCGGTTCCTCCGGAACCGGGCATTGCGCATCGCCCCGGGACTGCTTGCGGCGGTCCTGGTGACCGGATTCGTGATCATGCCTGTCCTGTACTGGCGGGAACACGGAAGCCTGGGAGGGTTCTGGGAGCACCCTCACGGTCCGCTGCGCTACCTCCTCGGGGCATCTCCGGCCGACGGCAGCTGGGACGTCTCGGACGTCCTCGTCGAGGGCATCGAGCGCGGCACCAACCACAACGCGAACATCAACGGTGCCCTCTGGTCGCTGAAGTACGAGGCGCTCTGCTACCTCCTGGTGGCACTGTTCGCCGTCGCGGGGGTACTGCGACGGGCACCGGCGATGTTGGCGGTGCCCGCCGCCCTGCTCTGGTTCGCCGAGTCGGCCGGATGGCTGTTCGGGCGGAGCCTCGGAGGCGGCCCCTTCCATCTCGCCGTTCCGGTGGTCGGCGAAGTGTCGCTGGGCTTGGCGGTCGACCTCGCGTATGCCTTCCTGCTCGGCGCCGCCGCGCAGGTCCACCAGCGCCGCCTGCCGGTGCACGACGGCCTCGCAGTGGTCTGCGTGGCGGCGCTTGCGGCCTCCCTGAGGTGGGGCGGTCTGCTCCCCGTAGGCTTCCCGGCGCTGACCTATCTGACGGTGTGGCTGGCCGTACGCCTGCCCGGGCCGTTTAGAAGGATCGGCCGCCGTCAGGACTACTCCTACGGTGTCTACATCTACGGCTTCGCGGTTGAGCAGGGGCTCGCGGTGTTCGGGGTTCCGAGAGCGGGCCTGTTCTGCTACCTCGTCTCGGCCGCGGTGACGACCGCGGGACTGGCCCTCCTCTCGTGGCACGTCGTGGAGGCGCCGGCCTTGCGGCTCAGGACGGGTTCCACTGCCGGGCGGAAGAACCGTCCACCCCCCTGAGCCCCCGAGTCGTCACGACAGCTCGACGACCAATGCGACCCGGAACGGTAGGACGGGCAAGCATGCGAGGACTCACACGCCGGGTCGCCCGACAGGTCCTGGCGATGGCCGCAGCAGTCCGGCAGCCGGCGACGCCAGGCACGCACCAGCCACGACGAACGACGAGGCACCAGCCAGAGAGCCGATGCCTCGTCACGGTGAACACCGTTGCCGTACTAGGGCTCCAGCGGTGCGTACAGAACGGACGCCGTCCTCGTACCGGTCCCGTTGAGATCCCGGTCCAGACGTTCGGCGACCTGCTTGTCCCCCACGAGAAGGATGGGCGGGACCGGCGAACGGCCGATGGCGGTCCGGAGGTGCGCGAGCGAGTCACGGTACTTCTGCTCGTCCTCCGGCCGGCCGCCGATCTGCACCTTGAGCATCTCGTCGAACTGCGGCACCACGCCTGCACGGTGCAGCAGGGTCTGGGCGAAGAAGGTCATCCGCCAGTTCGAGTAGCCGTCGTTGGTGTACAGGGTGAGCACCGGAGCACTGACCCGCTGGATGTCCCTGGTTGCGAAGGCTTCTGCAGCCGGGCCGAGCTTCCCGATGTGTTCGCCACGACCCCACCGCGCCAGCTCGGACTCGTGCCAGGCCGACGGCTTCCCCCCCACGGAGGGCACACCCCACTGGATCCCGCCGAAAAGGCTGAGTGCGGCAGCCGCAGCTGCAACGGCAGCCACCGGCTCGGTCCACCGCTGCGCCGCGCGCGACGCGAAGCCGTTCCGAGCGATCGGCCGCAGAACATAGCCGGCACCGCCGAGCGCGACCAGCGCGAGCATCAACCCGCCCACGGCCATCTTCTCGAAGTAGTAGGAGAGCTTGCCGGTTTCGTAGATCTGGAACGCGGCGAAGGCCAGCAGCAGGCCCCAGGCGGAGACCACCGTCAGCAGAAGACTCTGAACGGCTCCGATTCGCCGGTTGCGCGGCATCAGACCGGCCACGAGCCCGAGCAGTCCGAGCCCCACGAGGGTGGATCGGTCCATCGGGATCATCGCGCCGCCGGTGACGGCCTGCTTCTTCACGTCGAAGTCCGACAGCACCATGATGACGCTGGGCACCAGGGCGACGGCGCCTCCGACCACCAGACTCAGCCAGATCGCCGTCCGACGAGGACGGAACCGACGCCGGTTGACCACCAGGGCCGCCAGCAGGGCTGCACCGATGTACACCGCATAGATGTTGTAGGTGTACGCGACCGTCACCATGCCGGCGACACCGACGAGCACGAACTCCGTCCGGCCCATCGCCGATCGGACGAGAAGGGCCACGGCCACCACGAGGAAGAGCAGCCCGATCAGCTCGGAGTCGAAGCCCGCCGGTATCATGATCGCGGCCGGGGTGGCGATCATGACGGCGGCGACCGTGCTGCAGACCACCGCCGCCCGCCACCCGCGCAACCGGGGCCCGCCGACCCATCGAGCGGCCCACACCACCGCGGCGCACAACAGGGCGTACGCGGCAAGGACGTATGTGAAGTACCGGTTGTCGGCCGCGATCATCGAGCCGAGCTCGGTGCTCGAAGTCCGGAACACATCCAGCCAGGCGAGAATCAGGTGCGATCCCTCGGGATACACCGCCTCGGTCGGCGGCTGCAACGAGACCCGGGCTGCGTCCTGGTGGAGGAAGGCATAACCACCGACCCGGTGGATGGTGTCGAAGATCGATAGATGGGTCAGGCGGTCCTCGGCGGTGACCAGCGCGCCCAAGCGCTCGACGGGGCTCTTCCCCGCGACCGGGTGGTGGACGTAGTGCCAGACCACCGCGGCAGTGCCGAGCACCACGGCGTCGGTACCGCGCACCCGCCAGGGCAGGCTGGGCTTCCGTCCGCTCCACCAGGCGGCACCGCCGACCACGGAGAGCAGCACCCCGGAGACGGGCACCGGTGACAGCCCCCACGGCCACACCGAGGCGAGAAGGCCGAGGACCAACAGGGCGCCGCAAAGCAGAAGACCGGAGGCCATCAGTCGATCGAGCAGCACGCCGCCGATCCGGACGGTGGACGCGATCGAGAGGACGAGGACCGGGAGGAGGACGAGATCGAGTCCCACGGCGTTCAGCGCGACCGGCACCGCCCACGACGCCGCCAGCACCACCACCAGAACCTGCCACCGGCGGTCGTCCGTACTGCGGCCGGGCCGGGTCCCCGCGGGTGCGGGCTCCTTCCCCCTGACTCTCCAGGCCAACATCTGGCTTGCCATTCCGGCCTCTCCTTGAAATCGACCCAGTGCGATGCGTGTCCGAGGCAGGAGCCCGGACGTCGTCCGTGACGCAGGCACCGTTGCTCACCGCCACGACCTCAGCGTCGACCGCGCCGCGGTCCATCGGCTTTCAGACGTCGAACGCCGACCGCTCTCCCCGGGTCGGCGGGCGGATCCCCCCGCAGGATTATGCCAGCCGCCCTCGAACGGATTTCCCGGGGCTGCACCTCGGTCGGCGAGGAGGGGGCCACCGAACGGTCCGCCGCCGTCATCGCTCCACGGCGGGCGATGTCCCTCATGCACGGACCGGTCCCGTGGTAGCCGCTTCCCTCTGACGGGACCAGCACGGGAGACCATGGCCCAACGGCGGAAGGGCCCGCCCTCCCCGTCCTCGCGGACGGAGGGGGCGGGCCCTTCCGTTTGCCTTGCGGCGAGCCTGTCTACGACAGACCAGGGTCAGATCGTCACTTGACGATCTTGGTGACCTGGCCGGCGCCGACGGTGCGGCCACCCTCACGGATGGCGAACTTGAGGCCCTCCTCCATGGCGACGGGCTGGATCAGCGCGACGGTCATGGCGGTGTTGTCGCCCGGCATGACCATCTCGGTGCCCTCGGGGAGGGTCACGACGCCGGTCACGTCCGTGGTACGGAAGTAGAACTGCGGGCGGTAGTTGTTGAAGAAGGGGGTGTGACGGCCACCCTCGTCCTTCGACAGGATGTAGGCCTGGGCCTCGAAGTCGGTGTGCGGGGTGACCGAACCCGGCTTGATGATGACCTGGCCGCGCTCGACGTCCTCGCGCTTGATGCCACGGAGGAGCAGACCGACGTTCTCACCGGCCTGGCCCTCGTCGAGCAGCTTGCGGAACATCTCGATACCGGTGACCGTGGTGGTGGTCTTGGTGGTCTTGATGCCGATGATGTCGACGGTCTCGTTGACCTTGAGGACACCGCGCTCGATGCGGCCGGTGACGACGGTGCCACGACCGGTGATCGTGAAGACGTCCTCGATCGGCATCAGGAACGGCAGCTCGGTGGCACGGGCCGGGGTCGGGATCGACTCGTCGACGGCGTGCATGAGGCCGAGGAGCTTCTCGCCCCACTCCTTGTCGCCCTCGAGCGCCTTGAGCGCCGAGACGCGCACGACCGGCAGGTCGTCGCCCGGGAACTCGTACTCGGAGAGGAGCTCACGGACCTCGAGCTCGACGAGCTCCAGGATCTCCTCGTCGTCCACCATGTCGGCCTTGTTCAGGGCGACGACGATGTAGGGGACGCCGACCTGGCGGGCCAGGAGGACGTGCTCCTTGGTCTGCGGCATCGGGCCGTCGGTGGCGGCGACGACGAGGATCGCACCGTCCATCTGGGCCGCACCGGTGATCATGTTCTTGATGTAGTCAGCGTGACCCGGGCAGTCAACGTGGGCGTAGTGACGCGCCTCGGTCTGGTACTCGACGTGCGCGATCGAGATGGTGATACCGCGCTGCCGCTCCTCCGGCGCCTTGTCGATCTGGTCGAACGGCGTGAAGGGGTTGATGTCCGGGTACGCGTCGTGCAGCACCTTGGTGATCGCCGCGGTCAGCGTGGTCTTACCGTGGTCGATGTGACCGATGGTGCCGATGTTGACGTGGGGCTTCGTCCGCTCGAACTTCGCCTTCGCCACTGCAGTCCTCCTGAGGACAGTTCTGTACGCCGTACGACGTCAGTTGGTCTTTGATCGGGATTGGGAACGGGGCGCTGGTAGCGCTCCATGCCGTCCCGCGGGGTGGGGTGCCGGGAGGGCCCGGGGGAATCCGTGGGGATTCGCCCCGGGTTACCTCCTTCTAGCCTAAGGGGTCGGATTCGTCCCGAATAACGGGCCGAACCTTGACCGGCGGAGCCGGCCTTACTCGCCCTTGGCCTTGGCGATGATGTCGTCCGCCACGTTCCGCGGAACCTCGGCGTACGAGTCGAACTGCATCGAGTAGCTTGCGCGACCAGAGGTCTTGCTGCGCAGGTCACCGACGTAGCCGAACATCTCGGAGAGCGGCACGAGCGCCTTGACGACGCGCGCACCGTGACGCTCCTCCATGGCCCGGATCTGGCCACGGCGGGAGTTGATGTCGCCGATCACGTCGCCCATGTAGTCCTCGGGCGTGGTGACCTCGACGGCCATCATCGGCTCCAGGAGGGCCGGACCGGCCTTCTTGGCGCCTTCCTTGAAGGCCATCGAACCGGCGATCTTGAACGCGAGCTCGGACGAGTCGACGTCGTGCGACGCACCGTCGAGCAGGGTCACGCGGACGCCCTGGAGCGGGTAGCCGGCGAGGACACCGAACTCCATGGCCTCCTGGCAACCGGCGTCGACCGAGGGGATGTACTCCTTCGGCACGCGGCCACCGGTGACCTTGTTGACGAACTCGTAGCCCTCGCCCGACTCCAGCGGCTCGATCGCGATCTGGATCTTCGCGAACTGACCCGAACCACCGGTCTGCTTCTTGTGCGTGTAGTCGATGCGCTCGACGGCCTTGCGGATCGTCTCGCGGTACGCGACCTGCGGCTTGCCGACGTTGGCCTCGACCTTGAACTCACGGCGCATACGGTCGACGAGCACCTCGAGGTGCAGCTCGCCCATACCCGCGATGATGGTCTGGCCGGTCTCCTCGTCCGTGTTGACCTGGAAGGACGGGTCCTCCTCGGCGAGACGCTGGATGGCGACACCCAGCTTCTCCTGGTCACCCTTGGACTTGGGCTCGATCGCGACGCGGATGACCGGGGCCGGGAAGTCCATGGACTCCAGGATGACCGGCTGCTTCTCGTCGGACAGCGTCTCACCGGTGGTGGTCTGCTTCAGGCCCATGACGGCGATGATGTCGCCGGCGCCCACCGAGTCGATCTCCTCACGCTTGTTCGCGTGCATGCGGTAGATCTTGCCGATGCGCTCCTTCTTGCCCTTGACGGAGTTCAGCACCGAGGTGCCGGACTCCAGGCGGCCGGAGTACACGCGGACGAAGGTGAGCTTGCCCAGGTGCGGGTCAGACATGATCTTGAACGCCAGGGCGGCCAGCGGCTCGTCGTCCGAGGCCTGGCGGACGATCTTCTCTTCGGGGTTGTTCGGCTTGGTGCCCTCGATGCCCTCGATGTCGAGGGGCGACGGCAGGTACTTCACAACCGCGTCGAGCAGGGGCTGAACGCCCTTGTTCTTGAACGCCGAGCCGCAGAAGATCGGGGTGAAGTCCGAGTTCAGCGTGCCCTTGCGGATCGCGGCGATCAGCAGCTCCTCGGGGATGTCCTCGCCCTCCAGGGCGAGCTCCATCACCTCGTCGCTGACGTTCGACACGGTGTCGAGCAGGGCCTCGCGGTACTCCTCGGCCTTGTCGGCGAGGTCGGCCGGGATGTCGACGACGTCGTACATCTCACCCTTGGTGGCCTCGGGCGACCAGACCAGGGCCTTCATCTTCACCAGGTCGACGACGCCGACGAAGTCGGACTCCGCGCCGATCGGGAGCTGCATGACCAGCGGGGTGGCGCCGAGGCGGTCCACGATGGTCTGCACGCAGAAGTAGAAGTCGGCGCCCGTGCGGTCCAGCTTGTTGATGAAGCAGATGCGCGGGACGCCGTAGCGGTCAGCCTGCCGCCACACGGTCTCGGACTGGGGCTCGACGCCGGCGACGCCGTCGAACACCGTCACGCCACCGTCGAGCACGCGCAGCGAGCGCTCCACCTCGACGGTGAAGTCGACGTGGCCCGGGGTGTCGATGATGTTGATGGTGTTGTCGACGCCGTCGAGCGTCCAGTGACAGGTCGTCGCGGCCGACGTGATGGTGATGCCGCGCTCCTGCTCCTGCTCCATCCAGTCCATGGTGGCAGCGCCGTCGTGGACTTCACCGATCTTGTACGAGACACCGGTGTAGAACAGGATCCGCTCGGTGGTGGTGGTCTTGCCCGCGTCGATGTGCGCCATGATCCCGATGTTGCGGACCTTGGCGAGGTCAAGGGAGGTTGCAGCCATGGTGGCTCGTTCTCTCTCTGTCTAGTGACGGGGTTCGGACTACCAGCGGTAGTGCGCGAAGGCCTTGTTGGACTCGGCCATCTTGTGGGTGTCCTCGCGACGCTTCACGGACGCGCCGAGGCCGTTGCTGGCGTCGAGGATCTCGTTCAGCAGACGCTCGGTCATGGTCTTCTCGCGACGGGCGCGGGAGTAACCGACGAGCCAGCGCAGCGCCAGGGTGTTGGCACGGCCCGGCTTGACCTCGACCGGCACCTGGTAGGTCGCGCCACCGACACGGCGGGACTTGACCTCGAGGGTCGGCTTGACGTTCTCCAGGGCGCGCTTGAGCGCGACCACCGGGTCGGCGCCGGTCTTCTCGCGGACGCCCTCGAGGGCGCCGTACACGATCCGCTCGGCGGTGGAGCGCTTGCCGTGCAGCAGGATCTTGTTGACCAGCGAGGTCACCAGCGGGGAGCCGTAAACCGGGTCGATGATGACCGGGCGCTTCGGGGCGGGGCCCTTACGAGGCATTCTTACTTCTCCTTCTTGGCGCCGTAGCGGCTGCGAGCCTGCTTGCGGTTCTTGACACCCTGGGTGTCGAGGGAGCCGCGGATGATCTTGTAGCGGACACCAGGAAGGTCCTTCACACGGCCACCGCGGACCAGCACGATGGAGTGCTCCTGCAGGTTGTGGCCCTCGCCCGGGATGTAGGCGGTGACCTCGATCCCGCTGGTGAGGCGCACACGGGCGACCTTACGAAGCGCCGAGTTCGGCTTCTTCGGGGTGGTCGTGTACACACGCGTGCAGACGCCACGACGCTGCGGGGAGCCCTTCAGGGCGGGCGTCTTGTTCTTCTCGACCTTGTCCTGCCGGCCCTTTCGGACCAGCTGCTGGATCGTAGGCACCGTTTCTCCGTTTTCTGTGTGCCAAGGCTGCGTAAAACTAACCTGCGGCGCCCCTCGACCCACCGACCCACGCGGTCGGGTGTGTCGAGTCTCCCGGCGGAGGAATCACGGAATCCCATGAGCTGATGGACAGCGACGGCGCTCGCACGGCGAGAGCGGGATCAGCGCTCCGCTACGGCGGCCGGTCAACTGGCACGCACAAGGACCCGGGGACACCCCAGGCACGAATCAGAGCGTACCTAGCGCATCGGCGGCGGTCAAAACAAATGCAACGCCGCTGCTCACCCGGGCGAGCCTGGACAACCGGAACGGTGCGGGAACGTTCGAGCCGTCTTACCACACATCGGACGGGGCCGCCACCCGGCCCGGCCGCCGTCCCGGCCCGCGGAACGGGGCGGACCCGCAGGTCAGCGCACGGACACCACGGCGAGCAGCATCATCAGCGCCCATCCGGCCACCGACAGCCAGCCGATCACCAGACCGGCGGTCGCCATGCCGTCGCCCTCCTCGCGGCCGGCCCGCAGCTGCGACTTCGCGATGTGCCCGGTGACCACGGCCGGGATGCCGAGCGCGCCCATGGTCGGCAGGCAGAGCAGGCCCAGCACCATCGAGGCGATCGCCATCCCGTTGGTGCGCGGCGGCGCGTACGGCGCCGGCGGCGGCATGAAGGTCGGCGGGACGACCGGCACGGCCGCGCCCATCGGCGCCACCATCGGCCCGGACGGCAGGTCGGCGACCAGCTGCGCGAGCTGACCGTACGTCTGCGCGCGGTGCGCGTGGTCGAAGCGCTGCGAGTACTCCTCCGCCGTCAGCCGGCCCTCGGCGTAGGCGGCCTTCAGCACGTCGACCGTCCGCTCGCGGTCCGCGTGGGCGGCGCGCATCGCGGCCTGCGGGGTGGCCGCCGGCTGCCAGGGCTGCGGCGGCGGGCCGTACGGCTGCTGCGGATGCCTCCACGGCTCAACGGCCATGCGGCCACCTCCCTGACACCCCGTCGCGCGTCGGCTGCGCGTGCTGCCCCTACAGAATGCAGGACGAGCGGCGGCCCCGAGTAGTTGCCCGCCACGAAGACCGATTCACGTGGCGACCGCCACGCGCCGCCCGCGGCCGGCCCGCCCGTCGAAGCCGCTCCTGCATCATGGGACGGGGTCCGGCCGGTCGTGGCCGGGCCGGCGGACGCGGACGGAAGAGGCATCGTGGGCAGGCGCAGCGGCAGGGCCGGGCAGGACTCCGCCGTCGAGGGGCTGCTGGCCTCGGCGGTGCAGCAGGTCGTGGCGGCGCCCGCGGAGACGTTGGAGTACGCGCTGGACGGCGGCGCCTCGCTGCTGGCCGCCTCGGCGGAGCAGTGGCCGGAGGTCGGCCGGGCGCTGCTGGCGTGCGCGGAGCGCGCGGTCGGCCGGTGCTGGACGGCCGGGTGGCGGCCCGCCGACCTCGTCCGGGTGGTGCGGCGCGAGCTGGGGCCGGTGCACCTGGCGCTGGCGGTCGACCTGATCGCGGCGGAGGGCAGGCGGCACCCGGCCGCCTCGCTGGACCGGCGCTGGCAGGAGCAGCTGCGGGAGCTGGCGGCCGAGGTGTGGTGGGGGTCGGACGAGGCGTACCTGCCGGAGTTCGCGGCCCGGCACCGGCAGGACCGGTTCGCGCTGGCGACGGCCGCGCTGGAGCTGCTGCGGGCCTGGTCGCTGCTGCCGCCGATCGCGCCGGTCGGCCCGGTGCCCGGGCAGCAGGGCGGCGGTCGGGCGTTCGACCCGGCGGCCGCGCGCCCGGCGGCGGGCGAGCCGCGGATGCTCGGGCGGATCCGGGCGCTGCTGGCGAAGGCCGAGTCGACGGAGTTCCCCGACGAGGCGGAGGCGCTGACCGAAAAGGCCCAGCAGCTGATGGCGCAGCACTCGATCGACGAGGCGCTGCTCGCGGCGGGCGGCCCGGCGAAGGACGCGCCGGCCGCGCTGCGGATCGGGGTCGACCAGCCGTACGAGAGCCCGAAGGCGATGCTGCTGGACGCGGTGGCGGCGGCGAACCGGTGCCGGGTGGTGTGGGCGAAGGAGTTCGGCTTCTGCACGGTGATCGGCTTCGACGCGGACCTGGACGCGGTGGAGCTGCTCTACACCTCGCTGCTGGTGCAGGGCACCGCGGCGATGCACCGGGCGGGCAGCCGCCGGCACCAGGACGGCGCGCCGCGGACGAAGGCGTTCCGTCAGTCCTTCCTGATCTCCTATGCTGCGCGGATCCGGGAACGGCTCACCGAGGCGACCGAGCGGGCGACCGCCGACGCGGCGGCCGGACGGCACCTGCGCGAGGACGGCACCTCCGAGCAGCTGGCGCCGGACGAGCGGCTGCTGCCGGTGCTGGCGGCCCGCGGGCAGGCGGTGGACGACACGGTCGGGCGGATGTTCCCGAAGCTGGTCTCGCAGCGGGTGCGGGTCAGCGACGGAGAGGGGTGGGCGGCCGGACGGGCCGCCGCGGACCGGGCGGCGCTGCACGGGCGCGCCGGGGCGATCGAGGACTGACGGCCGGGGCGGCCGCGGAGGGGGAGACGATGGTGGAGTACCGGGACCGGGTGCGCGGCTCACTGGTGGGCGGGGCGCTCGGCGACGCGCTGGGCTGGCCGGTGGAGTTCCAGCGGCTGGACGACATCCGGGACCGCTTCGGCCCGGACGGGCTGCGCTCGCCGGCGGCCGGCGGCCGGCACGGCGAGGTGACCGACGACACCCAGATGACGCTGTTCACCGCCGAGGGCCTGCTGCGCGGCGGCACCCGCGAGGAGGTCCACCGGGCGTACCGGCGGTGGATGCTGACCCAGCGGCTGCCCGGGCCGGAGCGCCACCCGGACGGCTGGCTGCTCGGCCAGGAGTTCCTGTACGCCTCGCGGGCGCCGGGGACGGCCTGCACCAGCGGGCTCGCCGGGTACGGCTACCTGCCGCCGGTGGCGTACGGGCTGCACGGCGAGGTGAACGCGCAGTCCAAGGGCTGCGGCACGGTGATGCGCTCGGCGCCGTTCGGGCTGGCCCGGCTGGGGGTGCGGCGGGCCTTCGAACTGGCGGCGGACTGCGCTCAGCTGACGCACGGACACCCGACGGGGTACCTGGCGGCGGGGGCCTTCGCGGCGCTGGTCGAACGGCTGGTGCACGGGACGGAGCTGCGGCGGGCGGTCGAGGAGACCGTCGAGCAGACCGCGGCGTACCCGGGCGGCGAGGAGACGGTGGCGGCGCTGCGGCGCGCGGTGCGGGTGGCCGGGCTCGGCCCGGCGTGCCCCGAGCGGGTGGAGCAGGTGGGCCTCGGCTGGATCGCCGAGGAGTGCCTGGCGATCGCGGTGTACGCCGCGCTGGTGGGCGCGGACGCCCGGGAGGCGCTGGTGCTGGCGGCGAACCACTCGGGGGACAGCGACTCCACCGGTGCGGTCTGCGGCAACCTGGTCGGCGCGATGTACGGCGCCGCCGGGCTGCCGGCGGACTGGACGGCCGAGGTGGAGGGCCTGGACGTGGTGCTGCAGGTCGCGGACGACCTGGTGGCGGCCTTCGCGGACGGCGACCGGGCCGCACTGGCGGACCGGTACCCGCTGCTGCCCCCGGTGGAGGCTCCCGCGGCTCCCGCCTTCTCGGCTCCCGTCGCTCCCCCGGTGCCCGCTGCTCCCCCGGCTCCGCCGGCGGGCCGGCAGCGCTTCCGGACCAGGGACTGAGCCGGTGGGCCTGAGCCCGGAGAAGGTGGCGGCCGCCGCGCCGGGGCTGGTCGGTCACTACGCGTCGGCGCGGGTCAGCCTGGAGAAGTCCGGGCTGCGCGGGGTGCGGGCCGCGGTGTACCTGGTGCTGGACCGGTCCGGGTCGATGCGGCCGTTCTACCGCTCGGGTGCCGTCCAGCGCTTCGCCGAGCAGGTGCTGGCGCTCTCCGCGCACCTGGACGACGACGGGCGGGTGCCGGTGGTGTTCTTCTCCACCGAGGTGGACGGGGTGGCCGAGCTCGCGCTCGACGACCACCGCGGCCGGATCGACGCCCTGCACGCCGGGCTCGGGCACATGGGCCGCACCAACTACCACCTGGCGATGAAGGCCGTGATCCGGCACCACCAGCTGTCCGGGGGGGACGCCCCGGCGCTGGTGGTGTTCCAGACCGACGGCGGCCCGACCGCCCGCGGCGCGGCCCGCGAGCTGCTCTGCCTGGCCGCCGAACTGCCGCTCTACTGGCAGTTCGTGGGCTTCGGAGACCCGGCCGACCAGGAGTTCGCCTTCCTGCACCGGCTGGACGAGCTCCCGGTGCCCGCGGCCCGGCCGGTCGACAACGCCGGCTTCTTCCCGGCCGGCCGCGACCCCGGATCCCACTCCGACGCCGAGCTGTACGACCGGCTGCTGGACGGCTTCCCCGCGTGGCTGGCGGCCGCCCGGGCGGCGGGCGTCCTGACCGGCTGAGTCGGCGCCCCGGGCGGCTGATCGGGTGTCAGTCCCAGAGCGCGCCGAGCGCGAGGAGTTCGTCGCGGTACTCGATGCGCCCGGCCCACTCGGCGGGCCAGGCGGCGCTGCCGTGCCGGGCACCGGCGAAGGCGCCGGTGAGGCAGGCGATGGAGTCGGAGTCGCCGGAGGAGAAGGCGGCCCGGCGGACGGCGGCGACCGGATCGTCGGGCAGCAGCAGGAAGCACAGCAGGCCGGTGGCGAAGGCCTCTTCGGCGATCCACCCGGCACCGGTGATCTCACACGGGTCGGTGTCGAGGGAGGGCCGGGCGAGCGCGGCGTCCAGCCGGTCGAGGACGAAGAGGCACTCGTCCCAGCCGCGGGTGGCGAAGGTCTCCGGCGACGGGTCCTGGGCGTGGGCGGCGAGGTCGCCGAGCCAGAACGCGTCGTAACGGCCGCGCTGCCCGGTGGCGTACGCGCGCAGCAGGCCCGGGAGTTCGGCCGGGGCGGTGCCGTCGGCGAGCAGCCGCACGGTGTGCGCGGTGAGCACGCTGGCGGCGAGCGCGGTGGGGTGGCCGTGGGTCAGCCCGGACTGCAACTGTGCGGCGCCGGAGAGCTGGGCCGGCGTCAGCCCGCGGACGAGGCCGAGCGGGGCGACCCGCATGTTGGCGCCGCAGCCCTTGGAGCCGACGTCGCTCGCCTGCTGCCAGGGCGTGCCGTCCTTGCTGAGGCGGTAGCAGGAGCGCATGCAGGTGCGGCCGGGGGCGCGGTTGTTCTCCGGGGAGCGCCACCAGTCGACGAACTCCTCGCGCAGCGGCCGCTCCAGGCGCAGCGGGGTGAGCGGGCCGCGCTCCAGGGCGGTGCGCAGCGCGCGGCCGAGGGCGAGGGTCATCTGGGTGTCGTCGGTGACCCCGGCCGGGTCGGGCAGCGGGAGCCGGCGCCAGTCGGGGCAACCGGCGGTGATGCCCGCCATGGTGTCGAACTCGGTGGGGCGTCCCATGGCGTCGCCGATCGCCAGCCCCAGCAGTGCCCCCGTTGCCGCTCCCACGGCCACCTCCAGCGGTGTATCAGACCTCGACCAGCAGTTCTTCGAGCCCGCGGATCACGTAACCGGGCCGCCAGACGGGCTCGCGGACGAGGCGCAGGCCGGGTGCCCGGCGGAGCAGCGCGCCGAAGGACTCGTTGAGCTCCAGTCTGGCGAGCGGGGCGCCGAGACAGAAATGGATTCCGGCGCCGAAGGTGATGTGCGGGTTGTCGGTGCGGCCGAGGTCGAGCCGGTCGGGGTCGGCGAAGCGCTCGGGGTCGCGGTTGGCGGAGCCGAAGAGCAGCGCGACCTCGGAGCCGCGCGGGATCCGGACCCCGCCGACCTCGATGTCCTCCAGCACCCAGCGTTCGAACATCTGCAGCGGGGTGTCCCAGCGCATCAGTTCCTCGACGGCGGTGGGCAGCAGTTCGTCCACCGAGGCGCGGAGCCGGGCGAGTTCGCCGGGGTTGCGGAAGAGCGCCCACCAGCCGTTGCCGGTGGTGTTGACGGTCGCCTCGTGCCCGGCGTTGAGCAGCAGCACGCAGGTGGAGACGACCTCCTGCTCGCTGAGCACCTCCCCCTCGTCGGCGACCAGGGCGAGCGCACTGATCAGGTCCTCGCCGGGGTCGGTGCGGCGCCGTCGGATCAGGGCGCGCAGGTAGTCGGAGAACTCGGTGCTGGCGCGAACGGCGCGCCGCGCGGTCTCCTCGCCCGGGTTGAGCTCGAACATGCCGGTGATGTCGGCGGACCACGGCCGCAGCAGGTGCCGGTCGCCCTCCGGAACGCCGAGCATCTCGGCGATGACGGCGACCGGCAGCGGCTCGGCGACCGTCGCGATCAGGTCGCCGCCGCCGTCGGCCAGCAGGCCGGTGACGAGTCCGTCGGCGAGCCGGGCGACGGTGGGGCGCAGCGACTCGACCCGGCGCGGGGTGAAGGCCTTGGAGACCAGGCGGCGGATGCGGGTGTGGTCGGGGGCCTCCAGGTCGAGCAGGCCGTTGTCGTTGAGGGTGTGGAAGGGCTCGTGCGCGGGGTCGGGCTCGGGCCGGCCGAACTCGGCGTGGGTGTAGCGGTGGGTGTAGGTACGGCCGAGCCGGCGGTCGCGCAGCAGGGCGGAGACGTCGGCGTACCGGGCGACCAGCCACTGGTTGCTGGGTTCGTACCGGGTGACCGGCGCCTTCGCCCGGAGCTCGGCGTACGCGTCGTAGGGGTGGGCGACGAACGCCGCCGACCACGGGTCGAAACCACCGCTTGCCATCGTCCGGCTCCCTCTTCCTCGGGGACGGCCCATGCTACGCAGCCGGTCAGGCCGGGGCGGAGAACTCCCCTGCGGTGATCCGGGCGACCAGGGCGGGCAGGGCCTGCGAGATGGGTTCGCGGATCACCTCGGCGGCCTCGTCGTCGTAGGGGGTCGGGTCGGCGTTGACGACGATCAGCCGGGCGCCGTGCTCGACCGCGACCCGGGCGAGCCCGGCCGCCGGGTGGACCTGCAGCAGGGTGCCGACGGCGAGGAACAGGTCGCAGGCCTTGGCGATCGCCGCGGCGTCCGCGAGCACCCGTTCGTCGAGCACCTCGCCGAACATCACGGTGCACGGCTTGAGCACGCCCCCGCAGGCGAGGCAGGCCGGGTCCGGTTCGCCGGCGTCGACCCGGGCCAGCGCCTCGGCCATCGGGGTGCGCAGGCGGCAGCGGACGCACTGCACCCGGTCGGCGGTGCCGTGGAGTTCGAGCACCTTGCGCTCGGGCAGGCCCGAACGCCGGTGCAGGCCGTCGACGTTCTGCGTGAGGACGCGCATCGGCAGCCCGGAGCGCTCCAGTTCGACGAGCGCGAGGTGGCCGGCGTTGGGTTCGGCACCGACGGCGCCGACCTCCTTGCGCAGCTGCCAGGAGCGCCGGCGGACGTCCGGATCGGCGAGGTACGGGCCGATGGTGACGAGCTCCTGCGCCTTCGGGTCGCGCTGCCACAGGCCGTTCGGGCCGCGGTAGTCGGGGATGCCGGAGTCGGTGGAGATGCCGGCGCCGGTGAGGACGGCGATCAGGGGCCGCTTGGCGTTCATGGCCGGGACGGTACGCGGGCGGCCGCGGGCGGCGCCACCGGAAAACCTGGTGCGCCGCGCGGCGGCCGGTGCGCACACTGGCCGGGAACCCCACCGTGTCGAAGGAGTCCTGTGCAGGGTGCCGTCACCGTCTCGCCGTCCCAGGTACCGGAGTTGCTGCTGGGTCTGGCGACCGTCCGCCCGGTCTTCCTGTGGGGTGCGCCCGGCATCGGCAAGTCCTCGCTGGTGCGGGGGTTCGCCGATTCGCTGGGTCTGGAGTGCGTGAGCCTGATCGGCACCCAGCTGGCGCCGGAGGACCTGGTCGGCGTGCCGCAGCTGACCGCGGACGGCCGGTCCCGGTTCTGCCCGCCGGAGTCGATCGCCCGCGACGAGCCGTACTGCCTGTTCCTCGACGAGCTCAACGCGGCCTCGCCGGACGTGCAGAAGGCCTTCTACTCGCTGATCCTGGACCGCCGGATCGGCTCCTACGAGCTGCCGCCGGGCTCGATCGTGATCGGCGCGGGCAACAGGGCGACCGACGGTGCGCTGGCCCGGCCGATGGCCTCCGCGCTGGTCAACCGGCTGGTCCACGTGCACCTGCGGGCCAGCGCCACCGACTGGCTGGCCTGGGCGGCCGGCGCGGGCATCCACCCGTGGGTGCTGGACCACCTCAGCGACCGGCCGGACCACCTGTGGTCGGCGCCGCCGAAGACCGAGGAGCCGTTCTCCACCCCGCGCTCCTGGCACATGCTCTCCGACGCGCTGCACTCCTTCGGCCCGGCTCTGGACGAGGCGGCGCTGCAGGTGGTCGCGCACGGACTGCTCACCCCGCAGCACGCGGTGGCCTTCTGCGGCTACGCCAAGATCGTCCGCAACGCGTACGGGCTGGACGCCATCCTCAAGGGCGACGCCCGCTGGCCCGCCCGGCCGGAGGACCGCGACCTGCTGTACTACCTGGCCGACGCCTTCCGCGGGAGGCTGGTCAAGGTGCTCCCGGCCCGCAAGGAGCACGCCTCCGAGCAGCTGCGGCGCACCGCGTACCGGGCGAAGTCGCTGCTCGTCCAGCTCGCCGAGATCTCCGTCGAGGTCGCCCAGACCGTCATCGCGGACGGCGAGGACGGCAACCCGGTGCTGCCGTCCTGGTTCCTGGTCGAGGCCGCCCGGGACATGCCGCGGCTGGTCGAGGCCCGGCGGTGAGCCGGGCCGCCGCGAAGCGCCGCGCCGCCGGCCGTGATCCCGAGGAGCGCCCGGACCCGGCCGCCGAGGCCTTCCGGGCGGGACTCGCGCTGGTCGGGGCCAACCACGCCCTGAACGCGATCGACGCCCGGATCTGCACCGCCCCCGACTGCGAGGCCGTCCCACCCGGCGGCTGGGCGGTCGTCGACTCCGACGGCACCGTGCACGCCGACATCGGGCGGCGCGCCGAACCCGCCGAGTGGGCCTGGGTGCTGACGCACTGCCTGCTCCACCTCGGCTTCGGCCACGTGCCCGCCGCGCGCGGCCGGCGCACACCGGCCGACGACGCGCTGCAGGCCGCCCGCTGCACCGCCGTCCACCGCTTCCAGGCCACCTTCCACGTCGGGCGCTGCCCGTTCGACCTGCCGCGGTCGCTGCCCGCCGGCGACGAGGACGAACTCGCCGCCCGCTGGCGCCGCGACGGGGTGCCGGACGTCCCGAGCGCCTGCGGCCCGGGCCTCGCCGACCAGCTGCTGGTGCCCTGGCAGGGGTACCGGGACCCGGAGGACTGGACGGCCGCGTTCGCCGCGGCCCTCACCCGGACGGTCTCCGCCGCGATGGACGTCGCCGGCGGCCGCCGGGCCGGCCTCACCGACGCCCGCGAACCGCAGCGGCCCTGGATGCGGGCGCTGAACTGGTTCGTCTCCTCCTACCCGCTGCTCGGCGGCATCGCGGCCGGCATGACCCTCGTCGCCGACGCCGAACTCGCCCGCGCGCACGGGATCTCCGTCGCCGCGGTGAACGCCGCGGCCGGCGAGCTCTACGTCAACCCGCTGCTGCACCTGACCGACGAGGAGTGGCGGTTCGTCCTCGGCCACGAGATGCTGCACGCCGCCCTGCGGCACGGCGACCGGACGGGCGCCCGCGACCCGTACCTCTTCAACGTCGCCTGCGACTTCGTGGTGAACGGCTGGCTGGTCGAGATGGGCGTCGGCGACATGCCGGAGGGCCTGCTGCACGACCCGCAGCTCAAGGGGCTCTCCGCCGAGGAGGTGTACGACCGGATCGTCCGCGACCAGCGGCGGATCCGCCGCCTCGCCACCCTCGCCGGGAAGGGCCGGCCGGACGTGCTCGGCGAGCCGCTCGGCAGCCCGCGCGACTACGTCGACCTGGACGGGTTCTACCGGCGCGGCCTGCAGCAGGGCTTCGAACTCCACACCCGGGAGCGCGGCACCCTCCCCGCCGGACTGGTCGAGGAGATCCGCGCGCTCGCCCACCCGCCGCTGCCCTGGGACGCGCGGCTCGCCCGCTGGTTCGACGAGTTCGTGCCGTCCCCGCAGACCGTGCGCAGCTACGCCCGGCCCTCGCGCCGGCAGTCCGCCACCCCGGACATCCCGCGGGCGGGGCGGTGGCGGCCCGAGGAGGAGGTCGCCCGGTGCACCTTCGGCGTGGTGCTCGACACCTCCGGCTCGATGAGCCGGCCGCTGCTCGGCAAGGCCCTCGGCGCCATCGCCTCGTACGCGGCGGCCCGCGACGTGGCCGCCGCCCGGGTGGTGTTCTGCGACGCCGCACCGCACGACGCCGGCTACCTGCCGCCGGAGGAGATCGCCGGCCGGGTCCGCGTCCGGGGCCGCGGCGGCACGGTGCTGCAGCCCGGGGTCGACCTGCTGGAACGCGCCGAGGACTTCCCGCCGGGGGCTCCGCTGCTGGTGATCACCGACGCCGAGTGCGACGTCCTGCGGATCCGCCGCGAGCACGCCTACCTCGTCCCCCGCGGCGCCACCCTCCCCTTCACCCCCCGCGGCCCGGTCTTCCGCATGCACTAGGCCGTCTCCCCTGCCGGCGGGTCGGGGCGGGCCGTCACGGCTCTCCCGCGACCACCGCCCCGGACTCGTAGGCGAAGACCACGGCGTGCACGCGGTCGCGCAGCCGCAGCTTGGCGAGGAGGTTGGAGACGTGGGTCTTCACGGTGTGCTCGCTGACGGTGAGTTCGGCGGCGATCTCGGCGTTGGAGAGTCCGCGGGCGAGCAGCCGCAGCGTCTCGGCCTCGCGGCCGGTCAGCTGCTGCAGCAGTCGGGAGGGCGGGCGAGCCGGGCCCGCCGGGCCCGCCCGGCGGGCGGTGAACTCGCCGATCAGCCGCCGGGTGACGGAGGGCGCGAGCAGCGCCTCGCCGGAGGCGACCGTGCGGACGCCGTGGGTGAGGTCGTCGCGCCTGACGTCCTTCAGGAGGAAGCCGCTGGCTCCGGCGTACAGCGCGTCGAAGACGTAGTCGTCGATGTCGAAGGTGGTCAGCATGACGACCTTGGTACCGGGGTGGTCGGCGCAGACCCGGCGGGCCGCCTCCAGTCCGTCCATGACCGGCATGCGGACGTCCAGGAGCAGCACGTCTGGCCGGTGCTCCCGGACGGCCTCGACCGCCTGGGCGCCGTCCGCCGCCTCGGCGACCACCTCGATGTCGGGCTGTGCGTCCAGGATCATGCCGAAGCCGGCCCGGACGAGCTCCTGGTCGTCCGCGACGACCACACGGATCACCACTGCGTGCTCTCCTTCCGTCAGATGTCCAGGGGGAGGCGGGCGTTCACCAGGAAGCCGCCGTCCGGCCGCGGCCCCGCCTCGGCGCTGCCGCCGCAGTCGGCCGCCCGTTCGCGGATGCCGATCAGTCCGCGGCCGCCGGGCAGCCCGCCGGTCCGGGCCGGCGGTACGCCCCGGCCGTCGTCGGCGACCTCGACCTCCAGCACCGGGCCCCGCACGCCCACCCGGACGCTGACGTGCCGCGCCTCGGCGTGCTTCAGCACGTTGGTCAGTGCCTCCTGGACGATCCGGTAGGCGGCGGACTGCACGTCGGCCGGCCCGTGCTCCTCGATCTCGGCCCGGACGGCGATGCCCGCGTCGCGGACCCGGTCGACCACCGCCGGCAGCTCGGCCAGCGTGGGCTGCGGGGCGAGTTCGGGTCGGGCCCCGTCCTCCTTCAGCACGCCGAGCACCCGGCGGAGCTGGACCATCGCGTCCCGTCCGGAGTCGGCGATGGTGTCGAAGGTCCGGATCGCCCGGTCGGGGTCGCTGCGGACGACCAGTGGACCGGCCTCGGCCTGGATGACCATCAGGGAGACGGCGTGGGCGAGGATGTCGTGCATCTCGCGGGCGATCCGGCCGCGCTCCTCGGCGACCGCCCGACCGGCCTCTCCGGCGGCGCGCAGTGCGGCCTCCCGGGCGCGTTCCGCCTCGGCGCCGGCCCGTTCGGCCGCGACCCGGGCCCGTCGGCGCAGTTCGCGGGTGAGCGAGCCGAGGATGAAGCTGCCCACCGACATCAGCAGGCTGAACAGCATGCCGTTCGGCGAGCGGGTGCCCAGGATGTTGGCCGGCACCAGGATCGCCAGCATCAGCCAGCGCTGCCAGTCCCGGCCGCGGTCGGCGACGGTGTAGACGGTCAGCACCTGGTGCAGCGGGATCTGCGGCGCGACGGAGTGCGCGACGATCGACTGGGTCAGCGAGAAAACCCCGCTGACCAGCCAGACGGTGAACGGCGCCCGGCGGCGCCAGGGCAGCGGCGCGGCCGCGGCCACCACCAGCAGGTACACCCACCAGGGCCAGCCGCGGTCGTCGCAGAACACCGCCCAGACCGAGATCGCCGCCGCGGCCAGGGCGAGGCCGGTGTCCACCACGTACGGACCGGCCCGGCCGGGCCCCGCCCGCCACCGGTCGGCGAGCGCGGCCGCCCGCGCCCGGACGTGCGCCGCCCGCTCCCCCACCGCCGAACCTCCCCCGTGTCCTGCGCCGTGACCCGTCCCGGAACGATCATGTCGTACCGGCGGCGGCTCAGACACCGTCCACCGTCACGTCGCCGGTCTCGGTGCGGGCCGTGATGCTGCACCCGGCACCCGCCGAGCGGTCCACCGAGACCTTCACCGCGCCGGTGTCGGTGGCGGAGTCCACCGCGTACGGGCGGTCCCGGGGCACCCGGACCCGGACGTCGCCGGTGCTGCTGACCGCCTCCACCCGGCGCACGTCGCCGTCGACGGACGCCGAGACGTCCCCCGTCTCGGCCGCCAGCCGGACCACCGGCGAGCTCAGGGCGGCGGTGATCCCGCCCGTACCGGTCCGGGCCTCCACCTCGCCGCTCAGACCGGTCAGCCGGATACTGCCGGTGGAGTCGTGCACCTTCACCACGATGCCGGCCGGCACCCGGACCTTGTAGCCGACCCCGCAGTCGCCGTCCGGGCAGCGGTAGGAGAGGGTCAGCGTGCCGTCGGCCACGGTGTGGCTCGCCTCGGGGGCGCTCTCCCGGTAGGTCTGCTGCTCGGTCACCTCGATCCCGGTGGCGCCGCCGGTGACCTCGACGTCCCCGGTCTCCCCCTCGATCACCAGGGTGCGCACCTGCTCGGTGACCCGGTAGCCGACGTCCCGCCGGTGGTCCTCGGCGAGGCAGCCCACCAGGGCGGCCCCGGTCAGCGCGGTCACGGCCGTGTACAGCAGCACCTTGGCCAGTGGACGGTTCATGCGGTCCTCCCCCTCGGCCGCCCGGACCGTCCGGACCGCCGCGGGGACCACACTGCCCGTCGGAGGGGCTCCTCCGGATCCCCCGCCGGAGCGGTCCTGCCGCCTCCCCCGCGCGGGGGAGGAACGCAGGAACGCAGGAACGCCGCAGGGCGGCCGCCCCTCTCGGGGTGGCCGCCCTGCGGCGTCAAGGACCTGTGGCGTTCAGGGCCTGCGGACTCAGCCGGTGTACGGGCCGTAGTCGTAGTCGTCCAGCGGGACCGCCTGGCCGGAGCCGGCGCCGAAGGGCGACAGGTCGTAGTCGTCGTAGCCGACGGCCGAGTACATCGCGGCCTTGGCCTCCTCGGTCGGCTCGACCCGGATGTTGCGGTAGCGGGGCAGACCCGTACCGGCCGGGATGAGCTTACCGAGGATGACGTTCTCCTTGAGGCCCAGCAGCGGGTCCGACTTGGCGTGGATCGCCGCGTCGGTGAGCACCCGGGTCGTCTCCTGGAAGGAGGCGGCCGACAGCCAGGACTCGGTGGCCAGCGAGGCCTTGGTGATACCCATGAGCTGCGGACGGCCGGAGGCGGGGTGACCGCCCTCGGACACCACGCGGCGGTTCTCCTGCTCGAAGCGGCCGCGCTCGACGAGCTCGCCCGGGAGCAGCTCGGCGTCGCCCGACTCGATGATCGTCACGCGGCGGAGCATCTGCCGGATGATGATCTCGATGTGCTTGTCGTGGATCGACACACCCTGCGAGTTGTAGACCTTCTGGACCTCGGCGACCAGGTGGACCTGGACGGCGCGCTGGCCCATGATGCGCAGGACGTCGTGCGGGTTGGTGGCACCGACGGTCAGCTTCTGGCCGACCTCGACCGCCTCGCCCTCGCTCACCAGGAGCTTGACGCGCTTGGAGACCGGGTAGGCGATCTCGTCGCTGCCGTCGTCCGGGGTGACGACCAGCTTGCGGGTCTTCTCGGTGTCCTCGATGCGGACCCGGCCCTGCGCCTCCGAGATCGGGGCCACACCCTTGGGGGTACGGGCCTCGAAGAGCTCGACGACACGCGGCAGACCCTGGGTGATGTCGTCACCGGCCACACCACCGGTGTGGAAGGTACGCATCGTCAGCTGGGTACCGGGCTCACCGATGGACTGGGCGGCGATGATGCCGACCGCCTCACCGATGTCGACCAGCTTGCCGGTGGCCAGCGAGCGGCCGTAGCACATGGCGCAGGTGCCGACCGCCGACTCACAGGTGAGGATCGAGCGGGTCTTGACCTCGCTGATGCCGTGCCGGATCAGCTCGTCGATCAGGACGTCGCCGAGGTCGGTGTTGGCGGTGGCCAGCAGCTTGCCGTCGACGGTGATGTCCTCGGCGAGCATGCGGGCGTAGACGCTGGTCTCGACGTCGTCGGCCTTGCGCAGCACGCCGTCGGCGCCCACGGAACCGATCGACAGCTTCAGGCCGCGCTCGGTGCCGCAGTCCTCCTCGCGGATGATGACGTCCTGGGAGACGTCGACCAGACGACGGGTGAGGTAGCCGGAGTCGGCGGTACGGAGGGCGGTGTCGGCGAGACCCTTACGGGCACCGTGGGTGGAGATGAAGTACTCCAGCACGGACAGGCCCTCGCGGAAGGACGCCTTGATGGGACGCGGGATCGTCTCGTTCTTGGCGTTCGACACCAGACCACGCATACCGGCGATCTGACGCATCTGCATCATGTTTCCACGAGCGCCCGAGTCGACCATCATGAAGATGGGGTTCGTCTTCGGGAAGTTCACGGCCATGGCCTCGGCGACCTCGTTGGTCGCGCGGGTCCAGATGCCGACCAGCTCGCTCTTGCGCTCGTCGTTGGTGATCAGACCGCGCTCGTACTGCTTCTGGACCTTCTCCGCCTGCGCCTCGTAGCCCTCGAGGATCTGGGGCTTGCTCGGCGGGACGATGACGTCCGAGATCGAGACGGTGACACCGGAACGGGTCGACCAGTGGAAGCCGGACGCCTTCAGGTTGTCGAGCGTCGCGGCGACGACGACCTTCGGGTAGCGCTCGGCCAGGTCGTTGACGATGGCCGACAGCTGCTTCTTGCCGACCTCGTAGTCGACGAACGGGTAGTCCTCGGGCAGCAGCTCGTTGAAGAGCGCGCGGCCCAGGGTGGTGGTGATGCGGAACGGCTCGCCCTCGAACCAGGTCGACTGGCCGTCCTCGTCCACCGGCGCCGTCCAGCCGCGCGGCGGGACCGTGCCGGCGGGCATGCGCAGGTCGATCGGGGCCTGGACGTCCAGCTCGCGGGCGTCGAAGGCCATGATCGCCTCGGCGGTCGACGAGAAGGAGCGGCCGGCGCCCTTCACGTCGTCGCGGTCCGAGGTGAGGAAGAACAGACCGAGCACCATGTCCTGGGTCGGCATGGTGACCGGACGGCCGTCGGCCGGCTTGAGGATGTTGTTCGAGGACAGCATCAGGATGCGGGCCTCGGCCTGCGCCTCCGCGGAGAGCGGCAGGTGGACGGCCATCTGGTCACCGTCGAAGTCCGCGTTGAACGCGGTGCAGACGAGCGGGTGGATCTGGATGGCCTTGCCCTCGACCAGCTGCGGCTCGAAGGCCTGGATGCCGAGGCGGTGCAGGGTGGGCGCACGGTTCAGCAGGACGGGGTGCTCGGCGATGACCTCTTCGAGGACGTCCCACACGACCGGGCGGGCGCGCTCGACCATGCGCTTGGCCGACTTGATGTTCTGCGCGTGGTTCAGGTCGACCAGGCGCTTCATCACGAACGGCTTGAAGAGCTCCAGCGCCATGGCCTTGGGCAGACCGCACTGGTGCAGCTTGAGCTGCGGGCCGACGACGATGACCGAACGGGCCGAGTAGTCGACGCGCTTGCCGAGCAGGTTCTGGCGGAAACGACCCTGCTTGCCCTTGAGCATGTCGGACAGCGACTTCAGCGGACGGTTGCCGGGGCCCGTGACCGGGCGGCCGCGGCGGCCGTTGTCGAAGAGCGCGTCGACGGCCTCCTGGAGCATGCGCTTCTCGTTGTTCACGATGATCTCGGGGGCACCGAGGTCGAGGAGGCGCTTCAGGCGGTTGTTGCGGTTGATGACGCGGCGGTACAGGTCGTTCAGGTCGGAGGTCGCGAAGCGGCCACCGTCGAGCTGCACCATCGGACGCAGGTCCGGCGGGATGACCGGCACGCAGTCCAGCACCATGCCCTTGGGCTTGTTGGTGGTCTGCAGGAACGCGGAGACGACCTTGAGGCGCTTGAGCGCACGGGTCTTCTTCTGGCCCTTGCCGGTGCGGATGATCTCGCGCAGGCGCTCGGACTCCTCCGCCAGGTCGAACGACTCCAGGCGGTCCTTGAGCGCCGCGGCGCCCATCGAGCCGGAGAAGTACGTGCCGAAGCGGTCGCGCAGCTCGCGGTAGAGCAGCTCGTCGCCCTCGAGGTCCTGGACCTTGAGGTTCTTGAAGCGGCTCCACACCTCGTCGAGGCGGTCCAGCTCGCGCTGGGCGCGGTCGCGCAGCTGCTTCATCTCGCGCTCGGCGCCCTCGCGCACCTTGCGGCGGACGTCGGCCTTGGCGCCCTCGGCCTCCAGCTCGGCCAGGTCGGTCTCGGCCTTCTTGGCACGGCCTTCGAGGTCGGCGTCGCGGCGGTTCTCGATCTGCTGGCGCTCGACCGAGACGTGCGCCTCCAGGGACGGCAGGTCGCGCTGGCGGCGCTCGTCGTCGACCCAGGTGATCATGTAGGCGGCGAAGTAGATGACCTTCTCGAGGTCCTTCGGCGCCAGGTCCAGCAGGTAGCCCAGGCGGGACGGGACACCCTTGAAGTACCAGATGTGGGTGACCGGGGCGGCCAGCTCGATGTGGCCCATCCGCTCGCGGCGCACCTTGGCGCGGGTCACCTCGACGCCGCAGCGCTCGCAGATGATGCCCTTGAAGCGGACGCGCTTGTACTTACCGCAGTAGCACTCCCAGTCCCGGGTGGGGCCGAAGATCTTCTCGCAGAAGAGGCCGTCCTTCTCGGGCTTCAGGGTGCGGTAGTTGATGGTCTCCGGCTTCTTGACCTCGCCGTGGGACCACTGGCGGATGTCGTCGGCGGTGGCCAGGCCGATACGGAGCTCGTCGAAGAAGTTGACGTCAAGCACTGGTCGTCAAGCCCTCTTTCGTGATTCGAGAGTTTGTCTGTGGTCTGAGGGGGGCCTGGGGGCGGGCCGGCTGCTCGGGGCAGCCGCCCCGGCCTCCGTCAGACCTCTTCGACGCTGCTCGGCTCGCGCCGGGACAGGTCAATGCCGAGCTCCTCGGCCGCACGGAAGACGTCCTCGTCGGAGTCCCGCATCTCGATGGACTGGCCGTCCGAGGACAGCACCTCCACGTTGAGGCAGAGCGACTGCATTTCCTTGATGAGCACCTTGAAGGACTCGGGAATGCCGGGCTCGGGGATGTTCTCGCCCTTGACGATGGCCTCGTAGACCTTCACGCGGCCGAGGACGTCGTCGGACTTGATGGTGAGGAGCTCCTGCAGCGCGTACGCGGCTCCGTACGCCTCGAGGGCCCACACCTCCATCTCGCCGAATCGCTGACCACCGAACTGCGCCTTACCACCGAGCGGCTGCTGGGTGATCATCGAGTACGGACCGGTCGAACGGGCGTGCAGCTTGTCGTCGACCAGGTGGTGCAGCTTGAGGATGTACATGTAGCCGACCGAGATCGGCATCGGGAACGGCTCGCCGGAGCGGCCGTCGAACAGCCGGGCCTTGCCGGTGGAGTTCACCAGGCGCTCGCCGTCGCGGGTGAGCGTGGTGTTGTCCAGCAGGCCGGTGATCTCGTCCTCGCGGGCGCCGTCGAAGACCGGGGTGGCGAGGTTGGTGCCACCGACGACCTGGTCGGCGCCGATCTCCTGCAGGCGCTGGGCCCACTCGTCGGCGAGGCCGGAGACGTCCCAGCCCTGCTGGGCGAGCCAGCCGAGGTGGATCTCCAGGACCTGTCCCGGGTTCATTCGGGACGGGACACCCAGCGGGTTGAGGATGATGTCGACCGGGGTGCCGTCCTCCAGGAACGGCATGTCCTCGACCGGCAGGATCTTGGAGATGACGCCCTTGTTGCCGTGACGGCCGGCGAGCTTGTCACCGTTGGTGATCTTGCGCTTCTGGGCCACGTAGACGCGGACCAGCTGGTTGACGCCCGGAGGGAGCTCGTCGCCCTCCTCGCGGTCGAAGACGCGGACGCCGATGACCTTGCCGGACTCGCCGTGCGGCACCTTCAGCGAGGTGTCGCGGACCTCGCGCGCCTTCTCACCGAAGATCGCGCGGAGCAGGCGCTCCTCGGGGGTCAGCTCGGTCTCGCCCTTCGGGGTGACCTTGCCGACCAGGATGTCGCCGGTGACGACGTCGGCGCCGATCCGGATGATGCCGCGCTCGTCGAGGTCGGCGAGGACCTCCTCGGAGACGTTCGGGATGTCCCGGGTGATCTCCTCGGGGCCCAGCTTGGTGTCACGGGCGTCGACCTCGTGCTCCTCGATGTGGATCGAGGAGAGGACGTCGTCCTGGACGAGGCGCTGCGACAGGATGATCGCGTCCTCGTAGTTGTGGCCCTCCCACGACATGAACGCCACGAGGAGGTTCTTGCCGAGCGCCATCTCGCCCTGGTCGGTGCACGGGCCGTCGGCCAGCACCTGGCCGGCCTCGACGCGGGCGCCCTCGTCCACGAGCACCTTCTGGTTGAAGGAGGTGCCCTGGTTCGAGCGGGTGAACTTGGCGGCGCGGTACGTGGTGTACGTGCCGTCGTCGTTGGCCACGGTGACGTAGTCGGCCGAGACCTCCTGCACCACACCGGCCTTCTCGGCGGTGATGACGTCGGCGGCGTCGACCGCGCAGCGGTACTCCATGCCGGTGCCGACCAGCGGGGCCTCGCTCTTCAGCAGCGGCACCGCCTGGCGCATCATGTTCGAGCCCATGAGCGCGCGGTTGGCGTCGTCGTGCTCGAGGAAGGGGATCATGGCGGTCGCGACCGACACCATCTGGCGCGGCGAGACGTCCATGTAGTCGATCTCGGTGCCCGGGATGTAGTCGATCTCGCCGCCGCGGCGGCGGACCAGGACGCGGGGCTCCGCGAAGTGCAGGTCGTTCGTCAGCGGCGCGTTGGCCTGCGCGATGACGTAGCGGTCCTCCTCGTCGGCGGTGAGGTAGTCCACCTGCTCGGTGACCACACCGTCGACGACCTTGCGGTACGGCGTCTCGATGAAGCCGAACGCGTTGACCCGGCCGTACGAGGCGAGCGAGCCGATCAGACCGATGTTCGGGCCTTCCGGCGTCTCGATCGGACACATGCGGCCGTAGTGCGAGGGGTGCACGTCACGGACCTCGAAGCCGGCCCGCTCACGGGACAGACCACCGGGGCCGAGCGCGGACAGACGGCGCTTGTGGGTCAGGCCCGACAGCGGGTTCGTCTGGTCCATGAACTGCGACAGCTGGCTGGTGCCGAAGAACTCCTTGATGGAGGCGACGACCGGCCGGATGTTGATCAGGGTCTGCGGCGTGATGGCCTCGACGTCCTGGGTGGTCATGCGCTCGCGCACGACGCGCTCCATACGGGCGAGACCCGTGCGGACCTGGTTCTGGATGAGCTCGCCGACGTTGCGCAGGCGCCGGTTGCCGAAGTGGTCGATGTCGTCGACCTCGATGACGATGTCGCGGCCCTCGTCGTCACGCCACTCGGTCTCGCCGGCGTGCAGCTTCACCAGGTACTTGATGGTGTTGATGATGTCCGGCTCGGTGAGCACGCCGGAGTCCAGGGACTCGCCGTTGCCGAGCTTGCGGTTGACCTTGTAGCGGCCGACCTTGGCCAGGTCGTAGCGCTTCGGGTTGAAGTAGAGGTTCTCGAGCAGGGTCTGCGCGGCCTCACGCGTCGGCGGCTCGCCCGGACGCAGCTTGCGGTAGATGTCGAGCAGCGCGTCGTCCTGGCCCTGGGTGTGGTCCTTCTCCAGGGTGGCGCGCATCGACTCGTACTGGCCGAACTCCTCGAGGATCATCTCGTTGGTCCAGCCGAGGGCCTTCAGCAGCACGGTGACCGACTGCTTGCGCTTGCGGTCGATGCGGACACCGACCATGTCGCGCTTGTCGATCTCCATCTCCAGCCAGGCACCGCGGGAGGGGATGATCTTGGCGGAGTAGATGTCCTTGTCGGACACCTTGTCCAGGGAGGAGTCGAAGTAGACGCCCGGGGAACGGACCAGCTGCGACACGACGACGCGCTCGGTGCCGTTGATCACGAACGTGCCCTTGTGGGTCATGAGCGGGAAGTCGCCCATGAAGACCGTCTGGGACTTGATCTCGCCGGTCTCGTTGTTGGTGAATTCGGCGGTGACGAAGAGCGGGGCCGCGTAGGTGAAGTCGCGGTCCTTGCACTCGTCAATGGAGTTCTTCGGCGGCTCGAAACGGTGGTCGCGGAAGGTCAGCGACATCGACCCGGAGAAGTCCTCGATCGGCGAGATCTCCTCGAAGATCTCCTCCAGACCGGACTTCGTGGGGACGTCCTGACCGTTGTCCAGCGCCTCCTCGACCCGGGACTTCCAGGCCGCATTGCCGAGCAGCCAGTCAAAGCTCTCGGTCTGCAGGGCCAGGAGGTTCGGGACCTCGAGGGGCTCCTTGATCTTCGCGAACGAAACGCGGAGCGGGGCGGTGGATGCGGCGGAATTGTTCGAGGCGTTGCGCGGCGCGGCCAAGAGGGGGGTCCTTCCGAGGGCTCGGAGCTCACTACGCGCGTACCGGCCGGGCCGAGACGGGACCGGTGCCACCACCGGGGACCACCGCCGACCGGGAGGAGAATCCCCAGGTCAGTGCCGGTTCACGGAGGCGGAGCCAGACCCCTTCAGGGCAGCGCAGACTCCGGGCGACGAGTCACGGAGCAGCTAACAGGCAGCGCAAAGGGACAGTGTAGCCAAAGGCGACACTGCTGACAAGCCCTGATTCGGAGACCGAATCGGACACTCCCTCCGGTCGCATCCCGTGCGCTCCGGCCCCCGCCGGGGAGCCGTGCCGCAGGGGGTGCCCTGCCCTCGTACAACCGACGGCCCGGGAGCTCCCGGGCCACCGCACCTCTACTCGGAGTCACTTCCCGCTGGGGCCACCGAATATGCATCCGGAGCCGCTCCAACCGGGGCGGACGGGCCGAGCACGGCGCGCGCCTTGAGAATCGCGCGCCTGCTGCCGTTCGTCAAGGCCCCCATCGGAGTGCGGACCTCGCCTGCCTCATCGTCCGCGGCCCCGGGAGCGTTACAGATCCCGTGGTGGAGTCGCCGCGACGACAGTGATCACCCTACCGGCCGCCGCCGACAGTGGCCGGGCGCACAGCGGGCGGGCCCTGTGCAGGTATCCGGCAGGCCCGGGCGCGCCGCGGACGCGGGTACGCGGCACGGGCGGGCGGGTACGCGAAAGGCCGGGCCGGCCATCCTCGCGGATGGCCGGCCCGGCCCGTGTTCCTGCGCGCCCCCTCAGCGGGGGCGTGGAGGCACCTCCCGGCCCTCAGGGCCGGGGAGGGGTCACTTGACGGTGACCTTGGCGCCCGCGCCCTCGAGCTGGGCCTTGGCCTTCTCGGCGGTCTCCTTGTTGACCTTCTCGAGAACCTTGGCACCGGCGGTGTCGACGAGGTCCTTGGCCTCCTTCAGGCCGAGGGAGGTCAGGGCGCGCACCTCCTTGATGACCTGGATCTTCTTGTCGCCCGCACCGTCGAGGATGACGTCGAACTCGTCCTGCTCCTCGACAGCGGCCTCGGTGGCGGCCGGGCCGGCGATGCCGGCAACGGCGACCGGGGCGGCAGCGGTGACGTCGAACTTCTCCTCGAAGGCCTTCACGAACTCGGAGAGCTCGATGAGGGTCATCTCCTCGAACTGCGCGAGCAGCTCGTCCTGGGTCAGCTTCGCCATGATTGGCGTCCTTCCACTAAATCGGCAGGTGGTGCCGGATGTACGGATTGGCGGGCGTACTACGGGCCCGCTAGAGGGCGGGAGTGATTACTCCGCGTCCTCGGCGGGAGCCGGCGTACCGGCACCGCCCTGCTCGACCTTGTCGCGCAGCGCGTCCACGGTGCGGACGAGCTTCGACGGCAGGGCCTGGAAGACCGCGGCAGCCTGGGAGGGCTTGGCCTTCAGGGCACCCGCGAGCTTGGCGAGCAGCACCTCGCGGGACTCGAGGTCCGCGAGCTTCTTGATCTCATCGGCGGACAGCGCCTTGCCGTCAAGGACACCGCCCTTGATGATGAGAGCGGGGTTCTCCTTGGCGAAGTCACGCAGAGCCTTCGCCGACTCCACCGGGTCACCGGTGACGAAGGCAACAGCCGTCGGGCCGGCGAACAGGTCGTCCAGCTCGGAGATCCCGGCCTCATTGGCCGCGATCTTGGTCAGCGTGTTCTTCACCACGGCGTACTCGGCGTTCTCACCCAGCGAGCGACGCAGGGTCTTGACCTGCTTCACCGTGAGACCGCGGTACTCGGTCAGCAGCGCCGCGGAGGAGCCACGGAACTTGTCCGTGATCTCGGCGACGGCAGCAGCCTTGTCGGGCCTTGCCATAGGCTTACGCCTCCTTCCGTGATGTCGAAGTCGGGCCGACCTTGGAGCAGTCGACCATTCAACGCCTCGACGCGCCGGTTCGAAGGAAGCCTCAGCAGAAACGATGAGAGCCCCGGTGCGCAGGCGCACGGGGCTCTGAAAGACCTCGACGTCCGACGTGACGGATCACGACGGGCGGAAGTCCAAGCTCCAAACACTCCTGCGCGGGCTGCCTGCGACGAATCGCAGATCCTTCGGCGCCTCGCCCCCGAAAGGAAGCGGACGACAACCAGCGGTCTTCGGCAGCCACCACCGTACTGGACTCCCGGCGCATCGACCAAATCCGGGCATCCGCTACAGCGGCGGCAGGCTCCGCCCGCCCGCGTCGGCGGTGTCCGACTCGGCCGGGGCCTGCACCGACAGCGGCCCGCCGAACTCGTCGAAGCGCAGCGTGTCGGAGATCCGCTCGGCCGCGCCGGAGCCGGTGCGCTGCAGTTGGACGGGCTGGTCGCGGTCGTTCAGCCAGACGTCGAGGGTGATCACCCCGCCGTCGCCCAGCGCGGTGCGCAGGGCGGCCCGCCGGGCGGGCGGAAGCTGGGTCTGCGCCTCGGCGTAGTCGGCGACCGTGGTGGCGACCCGGTAGTGCACCACGGCGGTGTCGTCGATCTCCTCCGCGCCGATCCGCTCGGGCGCGGGGGCGGCCACCGCCGCGGTCAACGCCACCACCGGGTTGAGCCGGTCGACGGTGTCGGCGTACGGCACGGCGCGCTGGCCGTCGGTGCCGGGCACGCCGGTGAACTTCTCCCAGTGCCGCCCGCCGAGCCGGCTCGCGGTGGCCGCGTCGCCGCCGCGGTAGGCGGTGGTGTCCAGCACCACAACCTCCTCGGTGGTGCCGGGACGCTTGAGCTGCAGCACCGTCTTGGGCGCCCAGAACAACAGGCCGGCCACGGTGTCCGAGCCGAGGTTGCCGCTGAAGCGGGCCCGCCGGGCGCCGTGCACGGCCAGCTGGGCGGAGAGCAGCACGCCGTGCGGCGAACGGTCGGTCGGGGTCGCGAGCACCGTCGGGTCGGCGGAGGCGCTCGGCGAGGCCGCCGGGGCGCCCCCGGAGCCGCTGCCGCAGGCGGTGAGCACCGCGGCCAGTGCCGCGGCCGCAGCCGCGCGGCGCACCGCCCGTCCCGCCATCCCCGCCTCCCCTGCCCGTCCCGTGCCTCGTCCGCTGCCCTTCACCCTGCCATGCCGGCCGCCCCGGCGTCCGGCCGGCCCTGGCCGCGGCCCCGCGCGGCCGCGCACACGGCCGACGGGCCCGCACCCCCGGTGAAGGGGGTGCGGGCCCGTCGGTCACGAACTGCGCGGTGCGCCCAGGACGCGGCTACTGCCGGAGCACGGTGGCTCAGACGGCGGCCGGGTCCTCCTCGACGAGGAGGTTGCGGGTGCGGTTCGGGTCCACCTGGACGCCCGGGCCCATGGTGGTCGAGAACGCGATCTTCTTGATGTAGCGGCCCTTGGCGGCGGCCGGCTTGGCCCGGAGGACCTCCTCGAGCGCGGCGCCGTAGTTCTCGACCAGCTGCTCGTCGGTGAAGGAGGCCTTACCGATGATCAGGTGCAGGTTCGAGTGCTTGTCGACGCGGAACTCGATCTTGCCGCCCTTGATGTCGTTGACGGCCTTGGCGACGTCCGGGGTGACGGTGCCGGTCTTCGGGTTCGGCATCAGGCCACGGGGACCGAGCACGCGGCCGAGGCGGCCGACCTTGCCCATGAGGTCCGGGGTGGCGACGACGGCGTCGAAGTCCAGGCGACCCTTGGCAACCTCGTCGATCAGCTCGTCGGAGCCGACGATGTCGGCGCCGGCAGCACGCGCGGCCTCGGCACGGTCACCGGTCGCGAAGACCAGGACCCGAGCGGTCTTACCCGTGCCGTGCGGGAGGATGACGGTGCTGCGGACCATCTGGTCGGCCTTGCGCGGGTCGACACCCAGGCGCATGGCAACCTCGACGGTCGCGTCGAACTTGGTGGTGGAGGTCTCCCGGGCGAGGCGGACGGCCTCGAGCGGGGCGTAGATCCGGCTGCGGTCGACCTTGGCGTCCGCGGCCTTGAGGGCCTTGCTGCGCTTCACTGCTTCTCCTGAAGGTGATGGAGTTCGTGGTGGGAACGGGCCGCGCTCGGCCCTACCACGGGGACGACTGGGCTGATCAGCCCTCGACGGTGATGCCCATCGACCGGGCGGTGCCGGCGATGATCTTCGACGCGGCGTCCAGGTCGTTGGCGTTCAGGTCGGGGAGCTTCACGGTGGCGATCTCGCGGACCTGGGCAGCCGTGAGCTTGGCGACCTTGGTCTTGTGCGGCTCGCTGGAGCCCTTGTCGATGCCGGCGGCCTTCAGGATGAGGCGCGCGGCCGGCGGCGTCTTCGTGATGAAGGTGAAGGTGCGGTCCTCGTAGACCGTGATCTCCACCGGCACGATCATGCCGCGCTGCGACTCGGTCGCGGCGTTGTAGGCCTTGCAGAACTCCATGATGTTGACGCCGTGCTGACCCAGCGCGGGGCCGACCGGCGGGGCCGGGTTGGCCGCACCGGCGTTGATCTGGAGCTTGATAAGCCCCGTGACCTTCTTCTTCTTGGGAGGCATGTCTCTCCGGGTCCTTCCGAGAGGTGATTTCGGCGTGTGCATCGGTCGGGGCGACACCCGGCCGCCAGCACACACATCGGACCAGGCTAACCGCTGATGCGGCCCTGGACCAAAACGGCTCCGGGGCGGAGCCTGCGCCCCGCCCCGAAGCCGAAGATCTGCGTCAGTTCTTCTGGATCTGGTCGAACGACAGCTCGACCGGGGTCTCGCGGCCGAAGATCTCGACCAGGCCCTTGACCTTCTTCGAGTCGGGGTTGATCTCGTTGATGGTCGCCTGCAGGGTCGCGAACGGGCCGTCGGTGACGGTGACCGAGTCGCCGACCTCGAAGTCGAGCACCTGGACCTCGACCGGGCGGACCGGGGACGCCTTGCCGGCCTCCTTGGCCGCGGCGCGCTCGACGTCCGGCGCGAGCATCTTGACGACCTCGTCCAGCGTCAGCGGGTACGGGTCGTAGGCGTTGCCGACGAAGCCGGTGACACCCGGGGTGTTGCGGACGACGCCCCAGGACTCGGCGTCCAGCTCCATGCGGACCAGGACGTAGCCGGGGAGCTTGTTCTGACGGATGGTCTTGCGGTCGCCGTTCTTGATCTGGACGACCTCTTCCTGCGGCACGGCCGACTCGAAGATGCGGTCCTCGACGTTCAGCGAGACGGAGCGCTGCTCCAGGTTCTGCTTCACGCGGTTCTCGTAGCCGGCGTACGTGTGGATGACGTACCACTCGCCCGGCGCGAGGCGGAGCTTCTCGCGGAACTCGGCGACCGGGTCGCTCTCCTCCGCCTCGGCGGTGAACGCCTCCTCGGCGGCGGCCTCGGCGTCGGCGACCTCGTGCAGCGCGGCGGCCTCGGCCGGCACGCCCGCCTCCGCCTCGTCCGCAGCCTCGACCTCGTCCTCGTCGGCGTCGGCGGCGTCGAGGATCTGCTCCGCAGCCTCGGCGTCGGCGGCCTCGGCCGCGACGTCCGCGTCGCGGACGGTCTCGTCGGCGTCGGCGTCGTACAGGGGGGACTCAGACACGGGCGCTGCTTCTTTCCTGGGATGTGTAACGGATACCTCAACAGTACCGAGTCAACGGTAGCTGGCCCGCCCTGTCGGCGCCGAAAGCCCGGACCGGTCTCCCGTCCCGGAGGGGCGGGGCACCGGTCTCGGGTGCGCAGGACGGGGCCGGGCGGGTGTCCGGACGTCGCGCACCGGCCGGTCGGGCCGGTGGCGTCCGCGGAGGAAAGTCGCGCCGGATCGGGCGCGGGGTCAGCCGAAGATCAGCAGGCTGAGCTTGGCGAAGGCGGTGTCGAGGCCGTAGACCACGAGCATGATCGTGACGACGAAGACGACGACCACGGTGGTGTACTGGATCAGCTCGCCGCGGCTCGGCCAGACGACCTTGCGGAGCTCGGCGATGATCTGGCGGTAGAAGACCGCCATGCGCGCGAAGAGGCCCTTCTTGGCCCGCTTGCCGGACTTGCGGTCGCCGCCCTGCGCCTTGCGGGCGCGCTTCCGGTCGCGGCGGGAGAGCGCCTCGTCAGGCGTGGCGGCAGCGCCGTCGGCACCCTCGGGGTTGCCGCTCTCAGGCGTTGCGGTGGAGCCCGTGGTCTCCGTCACTCGTCCTCACCTGAATCCGGGTCCTGCCGAGAAGCGTGCCCGGGGTGGGCGCGCCGGTCCGGCGAAGTGCATTGCTGACGGGGCCCTCTCCGCATCAAGCCCGCTCGCTCTGTGGAGCGAACGGGCTCGGTACGAAAAAAGCAGCAGGGCACGAGGGACTCGAACCCCCAACCGCCGGTTTTGGAGACCGGTGCTCTACCAATTGAGCTAGTGCCCTACGGTGCCTCGCGGCCCCGGAGTTGACCCCCAACCTACCGCATCGGTGCCGGTGCGTGGTGTACGCATCGGCGTTGCGGTCCGCGGGGGCCATCGGTGGTCGAGCATACGGGTTCCGAGGCGTTTGGTCGAACCTCATTTGCCGACGTCGCCCGACGGAGCCCGTCGCCGGGCCTGCGGGGACACATCGTGGGACGCCCGGTACGCATGCTGGAACCCTCCTGCCCCGGCGGTGCCCACTCTGCGACGATGCAGGCATGAGCGCTTCCACCCCCGCCAACGTCCGTCCCGCCGACCGCCGGGTGTCCGCCCGGATCGGCGCCATCGCGGAGTCCGCCACCCTCGCCGTGGACGCCAAGGCCAAGGCCCTCAAGGCGGCCGGCCGCCCCGTCATCGGCTTCGGCGCGGGCGAGCCCGACTTCCCGACCCCGGGCTACATCGTCGACGCCGCGGTCGCCGCCTGCCAGGACCCGAAGAACCACCGCTACACCCCGGCCGGCGGCCTGCCCGAGCTCAAGGCCGCGATCGCCGCCAAGACGCTGCGCGACTCGGGCTACGAGGTGGACGCCTCCCAGGTGCTCGTGACCAACGGCGGCAAGCAGGCCATCTACGAGGCCTTCGCCGCGATCCTCGACCCGGGCGACGAGGTCATCGTCCCGGCGCCGTACTGGACCACCTACCCGGAGTCGATCCAGCTCGCGGGCGGCGTGGCGGTCGAGGTCGTCACCGACGAGACCACCGGCTACAAGGCCTCGGTCGAGCAGCTGGAGGCGGCCCGCACCGAGAACACCAAGGTGGTGCTCTTCGTCTCGCCGTCCAACCCGACCGGCGCGGTGTACACCCGCGAGGAGGCCGAGGCGATCGGCCGCTGGGCGCTGGAGCACGGCCTGTGGGTGCTCACCGACGAGATCTACGAGCACCTGGTCTACGGGGACGCCGAGTTCACCTCGCTGCCGGCCCTGCTGCCCGAGCTGCGCGACAAGTGCGTCGTGGTCAACGGCGTCGCCAAGACCTACGCGATGACCGGCTGGCGGGTGGGCTGGCTGATCGGCCCGCAGGACGTCGTGAAGGCCGCGACCAACCTGCAGTCGCACGCCACCTCCAACGTCTCCAACGTCGCCCAGGTGGCCGCGCTGGCCGCGGTGGCCGGCGACCTGTCGGCCGTCGACGAGATGAAGACCGCCTTCGACCGCCGCCGCCGCACGATCGTGAAGATGCTCAACGAGATCGACGGCGTGCTCTGCCCCGAGCCCGAGGGCGCCTTCTACGTCTACCCGTCGGTCAAGGGCCTGCTCGGCAAGGAGATCCGCGGGAAGCGCCCGGCCAGCTCCTCCGAGCTCGCCGCGCTGATCCTGGACGAGGCCGAGGTCGCGGTCGTCCCGGGCGAGGCCTTCGGCACCCCCGGCTACCTGCGGCTGTCCTACGCGCTCGGCGACGCCGACCTGGTCGAGGGCGTGACCCGGATCCAGCGACTGCTGGCCGAGGCCCGCGACTGACGCTCCCCGGCTGCCGCACCGCCCCCTGACACCCCGTTGAAACTCATTCTTTCGAGGGATGTTCAGGGGGCGGCTCCCGTTCGCCGCCGGAATGCGGCAGGATCGGTGGATGGATCGCCTTTCAGCCCCGCGTGACGTCGTCCTCCTGCCCAAGGCCCACCTCCACCTGCACTTCACCGGGTCGATGCGCCCGGCCACGCTGCTGGAACTGGCCGACAAGCACGGGGTGCGGCTGCCGGAGGCCCTGAGTTCCGGCGAGCCCCCCAGCCTGCGGGCGACGGACGAGCGCGGCTGGTTCCGCTTCCAGCGCCTCTACGACACCGCCCGCTCGGTGCTCCGCGACGAGTCCGACATCCGGCGCCTGGTCCGCGAGACCGCCGAGGACGAGCGGCGGGACGGCTCGCGCTGGCTGGAGATCCAGGTCGACCCCACCTCGTACGCGCCGCGGCTCGGCGGGCTGATCCCGGCGCTGGAGCTGATCCTCGACGCGGTGCGGGAGGCCTCGGCGGCCACCGGGGTGGGCATGCGGGTGGTGGTCGCGGCCAACCGGATGAAGTCCCCGATGGACGCGCGCACCCTCGCCCGGCTGGCCGTCCGCTACACCGACCGCGGCGTGGTCGGCTTCGGCCTCTCCAACGACGAGCGCCGCGGGCTCGCCCGGGACTTCGACCGCGCCTTCGAGATCGCCCGCAAGGGCGGGCTGCTGGCGGCCCCGCACGGCGGCGAGCTCTCCGGCCCGGAGTCCGTCCGGGACTGCCTGGACGACCTGGGCGCCGGCCGGATCGGGCACGGCGTCCGCTCCGCGGAGGACGCCCGGCTGCTGGAGCGGCTGGCCGCGCGCGGCGTCACCTGCGAGGTCTGCCCCTCGTCCAACGTGTCGCTGGGCGTCTACGAGCGCGCCGAGGACGTGCCGCTGCGCACCCTCTTCGAGGCCGGTGTGCCGATGGCCCTGGGCGCGGACGACCCGCTGCTCTTCGGCTCCCGGCTGGCCGCCCAGTACGACCTCGTCCGGACGGTGCACGGCTTCTCCGACGCCGAGCTCGCCGAGCTGGCCCGCCAGTCGGTGCGCGGCTCGCTCGCACCCGAGTCGGTGCGCAAGGAGCTGCTGGCCGACATCGACGGGTGGCTGGCCGGCCCGGCGGGCGCTGCCGCCCTAGAGGGCGACGCCGACCATCACGGGCTCGTTCACCAGCTCCACGCCGAAGGCGGCGCGCACGCCGTCGCGGACCTCGCGGGCCAGCGCCAGTAGGTCCTCGGTGCTGGCCGAGCCCCGGTTGGTGAGCGCCAGGGTGTGCTTGGTGGAGAGGGTGGCCCGGCCGGTGCCGTAGCCCTTGGTGAAGCCCGCCTTGTCGATCAGCCAGGCGGCGGAGGTCTTGGTGCGGCCGTCGGGCGCGGGGAAGGCGGGGGCGGTCAGGCCGTCGAGCCGGGCGGTGAAGGCCGCGTACTGCTCGGCGGTGAGCACCGGGTTGGTGAAGAAGGAGCCGGCCGACCAGGTGTCGTGGTCCTCCGGGTCCAGCACCATGCCCTTGCCGGCCCGCAGCTCCAGCACGGTGCCGGCGGCGGTGGCGAGGTCCACCCGCTCCCCCGCGGCCACGCCGAGCGTCCGGGCGACCTCGGCGTACTTGACCGGCGAGGACTGCCCGGCGGCGTCCTCCAGGGCGAAGCGCACCCGCAGCACCACGTAGCGGTTCGGGTCGGCCTTGAAGCGGCTGTGCCGGTAGGAGAAGGCGCACTCGGCGTTGGTGAGGACGACCGTCTCCCCCGCCTGCCGGTCGTAGGCGACGACCTCGGTGATCGTCTCGGCGACCTCCTGGCCGTAGGCGCCGACGTTCTGCACGGGGGTGGCGCCGGCCGAGCCGGGGATGCCGGCCAGGAACTCGACGCCCGCGAGGCCCGAGGCGACGGTGCGGGCGACCACGTCGGCCCAGACCTCGCCGGCGGCCAGCTCCAGGCGGGTGCCGTCCAGCTCGAAGCCGCGGGTGGCGATCCGCAGCACGGTGCCGTCGAAGCCCGCGTCGCCGATCACCAGGTTGGAGCCGCCGCCCAGCAGGAGCAGCGGCTCGCCGGCCGCGTCGGCCTCGCGGACGGCCGCGACGACCTCGTCGTCGGTGGTGGCCGTGACGAGGCGGCGGGCGGGGCCGCCGAGCCGGAGCGTGGTCAGCGGGGCGAGCGGGGCGTTCTGGAGTACCTGCACGCCCACCACGGTATACGGGGCGGCGGCGTGCCCGGCGCGGGTGCCCGCGGTTCCCGGGCGGACACCGATAGTGGAGACGTATGCTATCCATATTGGTCCGCCGCCCGCCGCGCGGACCGTCCGACCCTCGAACAGACGGGACGCCATGCGCATCGGAGAGCTGAGCCGGCGGACCGGGGTGCCGGTCCCGACCATCAAGTACTACCTGCGGGAGGGACTGCTGCCCGGCGGCGAGCTGACCAGTCCGAACCAGGCCCAGTACGGCGAGCCCCACGTGCACCGGCTGAAGCTGGTGCGGGCGATGGTCGAGGTCGGCAAGCTCTCGGTGGCCGCGACCCGCGACGTCCTGCAGGCGATCGACGAGCCCGGCAACAGCCTGCACCAGGTGCTGGGCATCGCCCAGGCCGCCGTCACCCCGGCGGTGACCGCGGCCGACCCGGACGCCTGGGAGAGTGCGGAGAAGCTGGTCGAGGAGCTCGTCGAGCGGCACGGCTGGGAGGTGAAGCCGGGCAACCCCGCCCGGCAGGCGCTGGCCCAGCTGGTGGTGACCCTCCGCGACCTCGGCCAGGACGACCTGCTCGACGTCTTCGACGACTACGCGGCCGCCGCGGAGCGGCTCTCCACGGCGGAGCTGGCGCTGATCGGCCGCCGCGAGGGCCTGGACAGCAAGGTGGAGGGCGCGGTGCTGGGCACCGTGCTCGGCGACGCCCTGATCGGGGCGATGCGCCGGCTGGCCCAGGCGAACGCCTCGCACCGCGCCTTCGAGGGCGCCCGCGGCTGACGGCCGCACGGACGCACGCCGAAGGCCCCCGGGAGTTCCGGGGGCCTTCGGCGTTCGACGACCGCTCCTCCGGGAGCGGGTCCGTCAGGCGTTGGCGGGGGCGGGCTCGTCCGCGGGGACGTCCTCCACCGGCTCGGCGGCCGGGCGGGGCGGGCGCGGGATGAACAGGGCGCAGACGCCGCCGAACACCACCACCGCGACGCCGACCCAGACCGCCGGGTGCAGGCCCTTGACGAACTCCTGGGCGTTCACCGGGCTGCCGTACTCCAGGAAGACGCTGCTGAGCACGGCGATGCCGAGCGCGCCGCCGATCTCCCGGACGGTGGTGTTGGCGCCGGAGGCCTTGCCGCGGTGCTCGGGGCCGACCGCGCCCAGCACCACGGCCGCCGTCGGGGCGATGGCGAAGCCCATGCCGGCGCCGGCCACCAGCATCGCGCCGACCAGGTGGGAGTAGGGGGTGTCGTCGGTGGCGGCCAGGTTGATCCAGGCGAGGCCGGCGGCCTGCAGGAAGAGGCCGAGCGCCATCAGCCGGCCGCCGCCGACCCGGTCGGTCAGCGCGCCGGCGACCGGGGCGATGAACATCGGCATCAGGGTCCAGGCGAGGGTGAGCACGCCGGCGTGCAGCGGGGTGCGGTAGGGCGCGATCTGCAGGTACTGGGAGAGGAAGAAGATCGAGCCGAACACGCCGAAGTACATCGAGGCGGACACCACGTTGGTCAGGGTGAAGGCGCGGACGCGGTAGAAGCCGAGCGGCAGCAGCGGGTGCTCGACGCGGCGCTCCCAGAGCACGAAGGCGGTCAGCAGGACGGCGGCGGCCGCGAAGGCGCCGAGGATGCGGCCGTCCGTCCAGCCGTCCTCGCTGCCGTTGACGATGCCCCAGACCAGGGCGAGCAGGCCGGCCGAGGCGAGCAGCATGCCGAGCAGGTCGAGGCCGGCGCGCTCGCCGCGGCTCTCCTTCAGCACCTTGAGGACGAACGGGACGGCGAGCACGCCGACCGGCACGTTGATCCAGAAGATCCACTCCCAGGCGAGGCCGTCGACGACGGCGCCGCCGACCACCGGGCCGAGCGCGATGGCGAGGCCGCTGACCGCGCCCCACAGGCCGAGGGCGAGGCTGCGCAGCCGCTCGGGGACGGCCTGCGAGAGCAGGGTGAGCGAGAGCGGCATGACGGCGGCGGCGCCGAAGCCCTGGACGGTGCGGGCGGTGATGAGTTCGGCGCTGGTGTCGGCGAGGCCGCAGGCGATCGAGGAGAGCGTGAAGACCGCGATGCCGAGGACGAAGACCTTCCGGCGCCCGAAGCGGTCGCCGAGCGCGGCACCGATCAGCAGCAGGCAGGAGAAGCTGAGGACGTAGGCGTTGACGAACCACTGGAGGTCGCGGGTGTCGGCCTTGAGGTCGACGGCCAGGGTGCGCAGGGCGGTGGAGACCACCAGGTTGTCGAGCGCGACCATGAACATCGGCACGCTGCAGGCGACGATCGACAGCCAGAGCGGCACGGTGCGGCCGCCGCCGTCGGCGGGGAGGTCCCCGGCCGGGACGGACCGCAATCCTGTCGAGGACATGACAGCTTTCTCCTTCGGTCGTGGTGCAGCGGGGGTCTGTCGCGGTGCGGGGGGTCGCGGCTCGGCGGTCGCGGTGCGGCGGGATCCGGGCCGGCCGGGTCCGGGCGGGCCGGGGTGCGGCCCGCCCGGGAGGAACGGCGGCGGTCAGGCCCCGGCGCCCTCGGCCGGGGCGGCGTCGGCCTGCCGCTGCTCGGCGAGCCGGCGCTTGGCGTCGGCCCAGGTGATCGGGAGCTCCTCCACCGGCACGTCCCAGAAGGTGAAGGTGGAGTTGTCCATGGTCGACCGCAGCGAGGTCATGATCGAGTAGTGCGGCTCGGTCTTGGCGAAGGTGTAGAGCGCCTCCCGGGACTCCCAGGCGGAGAGCGTCCAGAAGGTGCGCTTGAGCGGCTGGGCGATGAGCGAGGCGCCGACGGCGCCGGGCGCGGTGCGGACCTGCCGCCAGGCGGCCAGCGACTTCCAGAAGAAGCGCGGCACGTCGGCGAGCGAGCGGACCTCGAAGCGGGAGGCCATCACCATGGCCCGGGTCTGCGGCCGAGGAGCGTTGGGTGTGGTCCAGGGGAGCGTAGGCATGGGGTCAGCCTTCCTCGGCCGCCGATCGGCGAACCCACGTACGAGGGCCCGCCGAAACCGATAGTGGAACCTTGCGCTATCCACTATAGAGAGTGGCGCTTTCCAATGCCAGCTCTTTCGGGGAGCGCCTCAGCGCCCGAGCTCCCGCAGCAGTTGCTCCGCCGCCTCCAGCCCGGAGGAGAACGCCGCCTCGTGCGAGCCGATCTGGTCCCAGTGCAGCCGCTTGGAGTGGAAGTAGGAGCCGCAGAGCTTGATCCGGGTGCCCTCGTTGACCCGGTAGATGGTCCTCTGCAGGGTGCGCAGGTCCAGGTCGATCACCGGGTGCTCGTAGTGCAGCTCGCGGATCACCGACTCCTCGCGCACCGGCAGCGGGCAGTCCAGGGTGACGAAGTAGTCCTGCTCGGACTCGAAGCCGTGCAGCCGGTTCATGTAGTAGGCGACGTACGGGCGGACCTCGCCGCCCACCGCGACCTTGCCGTAGTTCCAGTTGTCCCAGCGGGAGCGGTCGGCGGGCATCACCGACGGGTCGGTGTGCAGCACCGCGACGGAGGAGTTGTAGCGGATCCGGGCGAGCGTCTCGCGCTGCAGCGGGCTCGGCTCGGTGAGCAGGGCGCGGGCCTGGTCGCCGTGCGCGGCGACCACCACGTGGTCGAAGCGCTCGGCGCCGGACGCGGTGGTGACGGTGGCCCCCTCCGGCTGCTCGGTGACCGACAGCACCCGCTCGCCGAGCCGCAGCTTGGGGTCGATCGCGGTCAGCGCCTTCCGCACGTACTGGACCGAACCGCCCTCCACCGTCTGCCAGTCGACCCGCTGCCCGCCGAGGCCGCCCTCGTCGTGCGCCATGAAGAAGGCGATCACCGTGGTGGCCGGCATCTCCCAGATCAGCTCGGCCGGCACCGACCAGACCGCCGTGCACAGCAGGATCACGTAGCCGTACCGGAACTCGGCGCTGTAGCCGCCGCGGTCCAGGTACTCCCCCAGCGGCAGGTCGGTGCGCTTGCGCAGGAAGTCCTTGCGGCCCTCCTGGTGGAAGCGCCGGGCCTCGCTCCAGATGGTGCGGAACTCCGCCGGGTAGCGGGCCAGCACCTCCTCCTCCGGCAGCGCCATCTCGGCCGTGCCGTACTGCAGGCCGGAGTCCAGGTCGAAGAAGTTGAAGCCGCCCTCGTGCCGGCGGGTGGCGACGCCCAGTTCGCCGAAGAAGCGGCTGAGGTTGGGGTAGCTGGGCTCGTTGAAGACCACGAAGGCGGTGTCGATGCCGAGCACACGGCCGGCGTCCTCGACCTCGATCGTGTGGGCGTGCCCGCCGACGCGGTCGTCCTGCTCGAACAGGGTGATCTCGGCGTGCTCGCGGAGCCGGTAGGCGGCGGACAGGCCGGCCACGCCGGCGCCGACGACCGCGACCCGGGGCTTGGCGGTTGCAGACATGAGGGGTCCTTAGCTGGCTAGGGGGCGATCAGGGTGCGGTGGATGCGGCCGCCCCGGCCGTCCTGCACGGCGGCGGCGAGGACGAATCCCGGTGCGGGGTGGAGCAGTTCGAAGTGCCAGGCGGCGTTCTCGGCGGCCGGCCGGGCCGGGTCGGTGACCCGGATCGGCCGGCTCTCCGGCGGGGTGAAGGAGAAGCCCGCGAGCTCCCGCCGCAGCCCGGTGCCGACGGCCTTGAGGTACGCCTCCTTGAGCACCCAGTACGCGGCGACCCGGGCCGGCCGGTCGGCCGCGGGGGCGGCGTCCACGGCGGCCCGCTCGGCCGCGGCGAACCAGCGCGGCAGGTGGCGGACGGCGGCCGCGCCGGCCACGGCCGGCTCCACGTCCACCCCGCAGCCGCGGCCGGAGGTCACCAGGCAGGCGACCATCCCGTCGGTGTGCGAGAGGTTGAACCGCAGGCCGTCCGCGGACGGTTCGGGCTCCGGACGGCCGTCCGGGGCGGTCCGCACCCGCCAGCCGCCGAGCGGCCGGCCGGAGCGGGCGCTCAGCGCGTACCGGGCGAGCACCCGGCCGCCGAGGAAGCGCCGCCGGGCGCCCTCGCCGCGCAGCCGGGCCAGCCGCGTCCGCTCCTCGGGGCCGAGCAGGCCGGGCCCGCCGTGTCGGGCGGCGAAGGCGTCGGCGGCGGCCTCCGGGAGCAGCCAGAGGTGGCCGTCACGTGCGGGCATCGCGCCTCCGGCTGCGCTGCTGCCGGGGCTCCCGGTGCTCCCTGGGCTCCGGGACGGTGCCGAGGACGCCCATGCCGACCAGCTGCTTCAGCCACTCGGACATCTCCCAGCGCAGCCGTTCCCGGCAGGGCGGGCAGACCTTGAGGTCGGGGTCGAGGCGGTCGGGCCGGCCGGTTCGCCGGCAGGACGGGCAGAGGGCACGGGCGCCCGGGTGCGGTGGCATGCGGCACTCCTTCCGCTGCGGTGCGGGCAGGTCGGGGGTCACCGCGCGCCGGGGCGGGGCCCGGTGCGCGCGGCCAGCCGGAACTGCCAGTGCGAGAACAGCCGGTCGCCCCGGTGCAGCCGTCGCAGCACGACCATCACCTCGTCCACGTCGGCGGCCGTGGTGACGGCCTCGTGCGGGTACCACTGCCGGCGCAGCCGTTCCAGTTGGAGCAGCAGCAGGGCGCCGCTGGGCAGCGGGTCCTCCATCGCGGCGGCGGAGTGGACGTGGGTGTGCACGCAGGCGGCGACGGCGTGCAGCAGGCAGTACTCCTTGGCGAGGTCGAAGAGTTCGGCGGACTGCCCGTACTCGCGGCCGAGTCCGGTCTTGAGCGTGCGGCTGCGCGCGTGCAGGGCCGAGGCGCGGCCGAGGAGTTCGGCGGCGGTGTCGGCGGCGCGCCGCAGCCGGTCACCCTCCTCGCTCCGGACGCCGGCGGCGAGGCGGCGCAGGGCGGCGAGCGAGGCGGGCGCGGCGAGCAGGGCGTCGTCCCGGCCGCGGCTGAACAGCTCCTGGTCCCAGGGGCGGTAGAGCGGCAGCGGCCGGCCCATGCCGTACAGGTCGGCCACCCGCTCCTCGGCCGCGTCGGCGGCACCCGTGGGCGGCTCGACGGCGGCGGCGAGCAGTCCGTCCGACTGCAGGGCGAGGTTCTTCAGGTTGACCACGGTGTTGCCGTCGGCGAAGTTGGCCACCAGCAGGTCGCGAAGCATCTTCTGGTGGATGCCGTGGTGCGGGTCGTCGCGGAGGTAGAAGCGGGCGCCCAGCACCACGTTGAGCTGGGACATGGTGCGTTCCAGCATGGTCGGCACCAGGTACTTGGCGACCGAGGACCAGACGCTGGCCTGCTCAGGGACGAGCTGGAGGCTGCGGACAGCGCCGAGGCTGACCGCGTCGGCGACCATCAGGTCGGCGAAGCACTCGGTCAACTGCCTCCGGGAGTAGGGGATGTCGCTGACGGTGCGGCCGAAGATGACCCGGTGCTCGGTGAAGTCGAGGGTGCCGCGCAGTGCGGTGTCCACCGCGGAGAGCGCGATGGAGCCGATCAGGGTGCGGGCGACCTGGGAGGTCTGCAGGGCGATCTCCAGGCCGGCGCCCTCCGCGCCGATTCGGGCGGAGTCGGGGACGAACACCCCGTCCACCCGGATGCCGCTCATGTCGATGGCGCGCAGGCCGTGCAGCCGCTCGTTGGGCAGCTCCTCGACGGAGCCGGCCGGGGTGCGGCGCTTCTCCAGCAGCAGGATCGAGTAGCCGGCGGGGCCGCCGGACTCCTTGGTGCGGGCGAAGACGGTGAGGCCGTCGGCGACGCGGGCGTTGCCGATCAGCCACTTCTCGCCGGTGAGCAGGTAGCCGCCGTCGACCTTGTCGGCCCGCAGTTCGTTGCCGAGCACGTCGCTGCCGTGGTTGCGCTCGGACAGGCCCCAGGCGTAGCGGCTGCCCTGCTTCATGGCGTCGACCAGGTACTGCTTCTGCTCGGCGGTGCCGGCGATCCAGGCGGGCAGGAAGGCCAGGCTGGTGATGATCAGGGCGGTGGCGGTGGTCGGGTCGCGGCGGGCGACGAGGCGCAGCAGGTTGAAGCCGGTCTCCACGTCGCCGGCCCGGCCGCCCTGGGCGGCGGGGATGTTGTACTCGTGCACCCCCCAGCGCTGCAGCAGGTTGACGAAGGGGTAGGGGTACTCCTCGCGTTCGTCGTGGTCGAGGATCCGCTCGAACGGCATCCGGCTCGCCGGGTCGTGCGGGTCGCCGAGGTGGGCCTCCAGCTCGGCGGCGAGCTTGTCGAGTTCTGGCTTCGGCACCGGTCTCCTCCGGGTCGCGTGGATCGGTCGCGTGGGTGCAGGGGTGTCGGTCAGGCCAGCGGGACGGGGACGGCGGAGAACAGCCGCCCGCCGTCGTGCAGCGCGAGCACGGTGTCGAGGGCGGGTGCGAGCAGGTCGGCCCCGTGGCGCGGGTCGGTGCCGTCGGCGCGGGCGAGCAGGTAGCCGAGGCAGGCGCCGAGCCAGCCGGCCGAGCCGGGCGGCCGGCCGTGCAGCGGCAGGTGGCGGCTCGCCCACCACAGCTGGAGGCAGCAGGCGGCGGCGTGCAGCCAGGCGAACCGTTCGGCGAGGTCGACCAGGGCGAGGCCGGGGCCGGCCTGCTCGACCTCCTTGGGCAGGTCCTGCAGGGCGTCCCGGAGGCGTTCGGCGAGGGCGGCCGCCTGCGGGGCGCCGCCCTCCGCGAGGGCGGCCGCGGCGGGGCCGGCGATCGCGGCGAGGGTGCCGGTCGGCAGGTCGCGGCCGCGGGCGTTGAGGTCGAGCCGGGCCGGGTCGTAGGGCGGCAGCGGCGCGTCCAGGGCGAAGACGGTCGCGGCGTGCCCGGCCGGGCCGGCCGGGGCCTTGACGAGGGCGGGCAGTTGGCCGGTGAAGGAGCGGAGGTTGGCCAGGGTGCTGGTGTCGACGACCCGGACGAGGGCGGCGTCCCGCTGGAGCTTCTGGAAGAGGCCGCCGCCGGGGCCCTCGGTGCGCAGCACGGCGCGGGTGGCGAGGGTGGCGCCGCAGCGGGCGATCGCGTCCTCGACGGCCTCGGCGACCACGTGCTTGGCGGCGCAGCCCCAGATGCTGAACTGCTCGGGGGCGAAGTGGATGCCGCGGGCGGCGGTGAGGGCGACGGCGTCGGCGGCGAGCAGCGCGGCCGCGGCGATCGCGGACTCCCGCCGCTGGTGGGGGGTGTCGAGGAGGCGGCTGCGGCCGGTGCGGCGTTCGGCGGCGAAGCCGAGGGTGAGCCGCAGGGCGGTGTCGGCGCAGCCGAGGCTGCCGGCGGTGGACATCAGCCGGACGACCTGCTGGGCCTTGACCGCGGCCTCCAGGGCCTCGCCGGGCCGGCCGACGACGCGGTTCCCGGGGACGGGGAGGCCGTCGAAGCGCAGGTGGGCGAAGTCGATGCCGCGCATGCCGCCGGTGGGCACGGCGGGGCCGCGGTCGAGTTCGGGCCCGGCCGCGGCGAGGTCGAGCAGGACGGCGGTGAAGGAGCCCGGTCCGCGCTCCCCGGTGCGGGCGACCACGTAGGCGGCCTCGCAGCGCTGCCCGAGGCCGACCATCCACTTCTCGCCGGTGAGGCGCAGGCCCGGTCCGTCCGGGTCGCGTTCGAGGCGGGCGGTGTTGGCGAGCAGGTCGCTGCCGTGCTCGGCCTCGGAGAGCGCGAAGGCCACCGCGCCGCCGCCGCGCAGGAGTGCGGCGACCTCCTGCTGCTGGGCGGGCGAGCCGTGCAGCCGGACGCAGGTGGCGGCGGTGATGGAGAACATGGTGGCCGGCATGGCGTTGAGGTCGCGCCGGGCGGCGGTGCGGACGAGCAGCAGGCTGCGGTCGAAGGAGCGGAAGGTGCCGCCCCAGTCGGCGGGCAGGTAGTCGAGGTGGAATCCGGCCGCGCGCAGGGCGGCGGCCAGCGCCTCGGGGTACTCCCCGGCCTCGTCGCGGCGGGCGGCGGCGGCGAAGCCGTACGGGTTGGCCGGGTCCTCGGCGGGGCCGAGCGTCTGCTCCAACCGCGCGGCGGCGGAGCCGAGTCCGTCGAGCGGGCCGGTCATCTGGCGCCCTCCAGGGTGGTGACCGCGGACTCCAGCGGGACGGGCCGGTAGTCGGCGGCGGCGGCCGGGACGTGCACACCGGCGGTGCGCAGCTGGGCGATCCGGGTGTGGAACGCGGCACCGCGCATCAGGTGGTGGGCGACCTCGGCGACCCGGCGGTTGCCGGGTGCCTTGAGGTAGCTGGCGGTGACCCAGTCGTTGAAGCTGCCCATCGCCGGTCCGCACCAGATCTGGTAGTCGAGGGTGCGGTCGGGGTCGCCGGTGACGGCCCAGCGCGAGCTCATCCCGAGGTACCAGCGGAAGACCAGGGCCATCCGCCGCTTGGGGTTGCCGGCGGCGCGGGCGAGCTGTTCGGGGTCGCGGCGCTCGAAGTAGCCGACGCACTCCTGCCAGACGTCGGCGAGCGGGCGGCGGAAGACCTGGGCCTCCAGCCGGGCGCGCTCGGCCTCGGGCAGCGCCTCCAGTCCGTCGTACGCCTGGTAGAGCTCGTAGAGCTTCTTGGCGCGCATCGGGAAGAGCGTGCCCTTCTTCAGCACCTGCAGCTCGACGCCCAGTTCGAACATGTCGGCGGCGGGGGCCATCTCGCAGTCGGCGATGCCGGCGGCGGCGAGCAGCGCCCTGGCCGCCTTGGAGGCACCGGACTCCACGCAGGACTGGTTGACCGAGCCGGTGACCACGTAGGCGGCGCCCATGGCGAAGGCGGCGGCGACGGCGGACGGGGTGCCGAGCCCGCCGCCGGCGCCGACCCGGACGGGGGCCGGGTAGCGGTGCTCGCGCTGCACGGCGTCGCGCAGCCGCAGGATGCTGGGCAGCAGGGCGGGCAGCGGCCGGCGGTCGGTGTGGCCGCCGGAGTCGGCCTCGACGGTGATGTCGTCGGCCATCGGCACGTACTTGGCGAGGTCGGCCTGGAGCGGGGTGATCAGGCCCTGTTCCAGCAGGGCGCTGACGGTGGCGGCGGGGGCCGGGCGCATGAACCGCTCGGCGGTCTCGGTGCGGGAGATCTTGGCGATCACCCGGTGCTCGGCGACCGGTCGGCCGTCCGGGCCGGGGCGCAGCCCGGCCAGCCGGTAGCGGACGATGTGCGGGCTGAGCGCCATGAAGGCGGAGGCCTCGACGCAGCGGACGCCGTGCCGCAGGAACAGTTCGACGGCCTCGCGTTCCAGCCGCTCCTCGCTGGGGCTGTGGATCAGGTTGACGGCGTAGGGCAGGCCGGGGATCTCGGCGGCGAACCGGGCGAGCGCCTTCGCGATGCTCTTTGGCAGCAGGCCCGCGGCACCGAAGGAGCCGAGGAACCCCTGCCGGGCGAGGGCGATCACCAGGTCGGCGGAGGCGATGCCGCCGGCCATCGCCCCGGCCAGGTAGGGCTGGCGCACGCCGTGCGCGGCGAGGAAGGCGGCCGAGCCGAGCCGCTGCGGGGGCAGCGGTGCGGCGGCGGCGAGCAGCGGCAGGCCGCTCTCGCGGCCGCCGGACGGCACGGCTCGGCCGCCCGCGGCGGCGCCGATGCCCTGCGGGGTGCGGACGACGAAGCAGGGGCGTTCCAGGTCGGCGAGGGCCTGGTAGATCCCGGCCGGGTCGGTGCTCGGGTACTGCTCGCCCTGCCAGAGCAGTGGTGTCTGGGGGTGGTTCATGATGGGCTTCCGTCTCCTCGGGCGGGCGGTCAGGGGGTGGCCGACTGGGACCGGACCTCGACGGCCACGCCGGTGAGCTCGTAGATCCGCAGTCCGGGCTTCCACAGGTCGGCGTCGGCGACCACCACGAGCCGGCCGTCCTCGCGGCGGACCTCGCGGACGTGCACGTCGAAGCGGAGCTCCTCGTCGTGGCGGAGGATCTGGCCGCGGTACTTCCAGCCGAGTTCGACGTCGGTGGCGAGGGCGAAGTACGGCCGCTCGATGCCCTCGGCGAGGCCCTCCTCCAGCACGTACAGCCGCAGGGCCTGCAGCACAGCCTCGACGCCGAGCGAGCCGGGCATCACCGGGTCGCGGTGGAAGTGGCAGTCGAAGTACCACTCGTCGGGGCGCACCGCGCGGTGGCCGTGCAGGTAGCCCTTGCCGTGCCGGCCGCCGTCGCGGACCAGGTCGACCCGGTCGACGAGGTGGAAGTGGCCGCCGGGCAGGTGCAGCAGGCCGCCCGCCGGGTCGGTGAACGCGGGCGCGTCGTCGGGGAGTTCGATCCGCCGGACGCGGTCGGCGGCGGGCTTCTCCTGCTCGATCCAGGGGGCGGCGTACTGTCCGGCGTCCAGGCCGGCCTGGTTGGCGAGGGCGGCGTCGCTGAAGTACCCGAAGAGGGACTCGCCGGTGTAGAAGACCTCGCCGTCGGCGGAGAGCTCGTAGCTGAACTTCTGCAGCACGGCGCCCTGGACGGCGCTGGTCATCAGCAGCTTGGAGTGGTGCCGGACGGTCCTGCCGCGCAGGTCGAGGTCCTTGACCAGGGTGGCCCGCCCGTCCAGGTTGCGGATGGCGTACTCGGTCTCCGGCTGCTTGAGGGTGGCGCCGAGGTAGTAGCCGAGCAGGATGGCGGCCTGCAGCGAGGTCTCCATGTGGACGCAGTTCGGCATGTGCGGGTGCGCGTTCTGCGCGTAGTACCAGGCGTCGGCCGGGGAGTCGTACTCGGTGACCATCTCCGAGCCCGGGCCGAGGTCGCCGCGGACGCCCTTGAGCTGCATGATCCGGTCGACGAACTGGAAGTCCCCGTTGGGGATGTACGGCGCGCGGCTGCTGCGGTACACGTCGAACTCGGGGCCCATCGCGGTGCCGAGGTCGCCCTTGGCGGCGTGCGCCAGGTGCAGCTCGTTGATCATCGCGGGTTCGCCGGAGCGGTTGCGCCGGCCGAGGAAGGCCGGCACGCCGCCGGTCTCCGGCCGGTACGGGGTGCCCTCCTTCTCGCGGATCTGGATGCCGAAGTTGCGCATCCGGATGACCGGCTTGTCGCCCAGGTACACCAGGACGTCGGCGATCACCGAGGGCCGCGGGAGCAGGGTGAGCTCCATGACCTCGATCTCGTAGCGGATCTCCCGGTGCTGCGGGGTGATCTGGCCGCGGACCTGCACCTCGGTCTGCAGGCCGACGACGGTCTGGAAGCGGGCGTCCGGCAGCACCAGGTGCATGCCCTGGTGCAGCAGGTAGGTCTGCAGGGCCTGGACGGCGCCCTCGGCGACCATCGAGCCGGCCAGCACCGGGTCGTCGGGGAAGTGGCACTCGAAGTACCAGGCGTCGGGCTGCAGTTGCTTGGTGGCGGTGAGGGCTCCGAGGCCGCGCGGGCCGCCGGTGCGGTCGATCCGCAGCTCGTCGATCATCCGCAGCCGCGCGTCGGGCAGGCGCAGCGCCGGGTTGAGGCCCTCGTCCTGGGCGTGTTCGGGGCCGAAGACCTCGCCGGGGCGGCCCTGGGCGAGCAGTTCGAGGTCGGCGGCGGTGAGGTGGTCCTTCCCGGTGCGGGCGAGCGGCTTGAACCACGCCTTGGTCAGGGCGGCGCGGGCGGCCTTCTCCTTGGCGGTGACGACCACGCCGAGCGGGGTGTCGAGTTCGGCCTGGCTGAAGAACCCGGCGGAGGCGTCCTTGAGTTCGAGGATCAGCTCGCCGTCGGCGTAGCAGAGGTAGCTGAAGAAGAAGAGCGTGGTGTCGCCCTGGGTGACGAACCGGTTGATCGAGATGTCGTAGCGCAGGGTCTGCCCGGCCCGCGGCAGGTCGCCGTGGAAGACCAGGGTGGAGTCGAGCAGCCGGTAGACCCGCTCGCCCCTGTTGCGGAAGTCGATGCCGAGGTAGCTGATCAGCAGCAGGTCGCACTGGCCGGCCTCGATGGCGACCGCCGGCGGCACCCCGCCGTCGACGGCGTACCAGGCGTCCTTCGGTACGTCGTACTCGGTGCGGATGAAGGACGGCTGGTAGACGCCGGTCTCGGCGCGCAGCTCGGTGACCCGGGTGACGAAGTGGTACGGCGGGGCGGGCAGCCGGACGCGCTTGGCGTAGCCGTCGATCTCGGCGAAGGCGGGGCCGAAGACGTCGGCGACCCGGCCGGTGGCGAAGGCGAGCAGGTCGTCCTCGTCCCAGATGACGCCGGGCTCCCCGGCCGGGACGACCGCGGTCGGCTCCAGCACGGCCGGCACCGGCACCGCCTGGACGGGCGCAGCCGGGACGGGCGGCAGTTCGAGCCGCGGGGCGAGCTCGATGGCCTGCCGCTCGGGCTCCGGCAGCGGCGCGGGGTCGGCGGGCGGGGCTTCGAGCAGCGCCTCGGTGCGGGCCAGGGTGCTGTCCTGCAGGACGCGCTGGGTCTCCATCACCACCGAGTGGGTGGCCATCAGCTGGTCGCGCAGTTCGCGGACGAGGTCCTGGGCGCCGTAGCTGCCGCTCTCCGCGGCTGGGGCGGTCGCTGCCGGTGCGGTCGCCGGCAGTGCGGTCGCCGGCGGTGCGGCGGGGGCCGGTGGCGCGGGCGCGACCTCGGCGGCCGGCTCGCTCCACGGCAGGAAGGAGATCGGCTCGCCGTCGAAGGCGATGACCTCGGGGTCGGCGAGGGTCGGGTCGGCGGGCATCTGCTCCTCCGGCGAGAGGGGGGACGGTCCGGGCGGGCCAGACGGCGCTGCCGGCGACGAAGGGCGGGGGTCTCCGCCGCCCGCCGCACGGGCGGCGGACGGGGCGGGAACGGCGGCGACCGCGGCGAGCAGGGGCTCCGGCGCGGCGGCGGGTACGGGGGTCGCAACGGTCTCGGCCAGCAGTTCCGCGGCCGGGGCGGCGATCCCGGTGGGGACGGACGCGCCGCCGCCGACCGGGAAGAGCACCCGGCGCCGGGCGGGCACCGCCGGCGCGGGCCCGAGCAGGCCGACGAGGTCGAGCGGTACGCCGTGCGCGACCAGCCGGGCGGCCAGCTGCGCGACGGTGCGGGCGGTCGGCACGCCGCGCCGGTCCACGGAGACCGCGACGTGCGGGGTGTCGCCGAGCGTCTCGCGCACCCAGCGGGTGCAGGTGGCGCCCGGGCCGACCTCGACGAAGTAGCGGAAGCCGCGGTCGTGCGCGGCCCGCACCAGCCGCGGGAAGTCGATCGTGGAGCGCAGCGTCTGCGCGATCCGGCGGGCCGTCTCCGCGCTGTCCAGGGCCGGGACGGGCCCGTAGTCGTAGGCGCTGAGCAGTTCCAGGCCGCCGGCGGAGCCCATCGGGTGGTCGTTGAGCCCGGCGAGACCGTCCAGGTCGGGGTCGACGACCGGGCAGTGCATCACCCCGTTGACGGGGGACCTGGCCGCGGGGCAGCCCAACTCCTCGATCAGCGCCCGGCACTGCGCCGGGTCGCCGGCGATCACCAGCTCGCCGGGGGTGTTGACGTGGGTGAGGAACACCCGGTCGTAGCGGGCGAGCGCGGCGCGGACGCGCTCCGCGTCGGCCAGCAGCACGTGGCCGGCCCAGACCGCGGAGTCGGGCACGGAGTCGGCCAGGCCCCACTGCTCGCGGACGGCGGTGCGCCGCCCGTTCAGCCGGTGCCGGAAGATCGGCGTGGCGCTGATCCGGTCGTCGCGGCGGGCGCCGCGCTGCCAGCCGCCGGTGGCGAACAGCATGCTGGACTCGCCGAGGCTGTAGCCGAAGGCGCCGTGCGCCCGGACGCCCAGCAGGTCCCGCACCAGGTCGGTGTACAGGATCGCGAAGGTGGTGCCGGTGGCCAGCATGAACGGCAGGTCGTCCCCCAGCTCGGCCTCCAGGGCCATGAGTTCGCGACGGCCGGGGTTGATCCGGGTGCGCGGGTGCAGCCGGGCGGCGCGGAAGGTGTCGTCGGGCCGCTCGACCTCGGCCTCGAAGCGCTCCAGCAGACCGGGGAAGGCCCGGAAGAGGTCCCGGCCGAGCCCCGGGTAGGAGGTGACCGCGCCGGGGTAGACCAGCGCGACCTTGCCGTCCGGGCCGATCGGGCGCGGGGTGAAGCAGCTGCCGGCCGGGGTCGCCCACTCCTCGCCGCGCTCCCAGGCGCCGGGCAGGTCCTTGGCGGCCGCGGCGAGCTGGCGGCCGAGTTCCTCGGCGTCCCGGCCGACCAGCACGACCCGCGGGGTGCCGACGGGCAGGGCCTCGGCGGCGGCCCGGGCGAGCGCGTACGGGTCGGCGCCGTCGGCGAGCAGGCCGCGGTGGCGTTCGACGGCGGCCAGCATTCCGGCCGGGTCGTCCGCGGCGAGGGCGAGCAGCACCGGGCCGCCGGCCCGCTGCCAGGCCCGCTCCTCGACGGCGCCGCTGGTGGCCGCCGCCGAGACCACCAGCCGGCCGTGCGCACCGCCCTCGGCGATGAACGAGACGGCGGCGTGCCGCCGTCCGGTCCGCTCGGTGCGCAGCCAGGGGCGGGAGGTGTCGGCGAGGTGGCAGCCGGTGGCGGCGAGCCGGTCCGCGAGTGCGGGGGCGGGCCGCTGCCAGCCGGGGACGCCCGGCAGGTAGCCGTGGTGGACGGCGAGGACGGCCCGCAGCAGACCGGCCATCGCGGCGGCGCCCCGGGCGTCGCCGATGTGGGCGCGGGCGCTGCCGAGCGCCGGGCCGGGGGTGCCGGCGGGGTGGACGGCGGCCAGCGCGGCGAGTTCCGCGGCGTCCTCGGCGGCGGTTCCTGCCGCGTGGGCCTCCAGGTAGCCGATGTCGGCGGCGGTGATCCCGGCGGCTTCATGGGCCAGGGCGGCGGCCTCGGCGAGCGCGCCGGCGTCGGCCTCGGGCAGCGCGCCGTCGACGGGGGCGGCGTGCCGGACGGCGACGGCGTCCAGCCGGGCGTAGGCGGGGCGGCGGCCCTCCCCGGGGCGGGTGAGGACGACCGCTCCGGCGCCCTCGCCGATCCGCCAGCCGCCGGTGTCCGCGCCGAAGGCGAGGCCGGGGCCGGTGGTGGGAGCGCCGTGGGCGGCGGTCCGCTGCACCAGGTTCTCGGGCGAGCCGGCGAGGTCGACGGCGCCGACCAGGACGGCCTCCACGCTGTCGTCGAGCAGCAGCAGCCGGGCGGTGTCCAGGGCCTGCGCGGTGCCGGCGCCCTCGGCGGAGACGGTGAAGGACGGGCCGGTGAGGTTCCACAGCGAGGAGATCCGGCTGGCCATGATGTTGCCGATGTAGCTGAGCACCTCGTTGGCGACGATCGGCTCGTGCACGCCGTCGCGGGCGATCGCGGTGAGCCGCTCGCGCTGTCCGTCCGTCAGGTCGGTGCCGGCGAGCAGCTCGCGCAGGTACGCGGCGATCCGGTGGCGGGCCAGGTGCAGGTGGGCGGAGGGCTCGATCTCCATCGCGACGACGACGGCGATCCGCCGGGCCTCGGGTGCGGAGGTGCCGGGGGCGGCTGTGCGGCTGTACCCGGCGTCGGTGAGCGCCTCGTCGGCGACCTTGGACATCAGCGCGTGCTGCAGGTTGTAGTTGCGCAGGTCGGCGGGCGGGATCCGGTGGTCGACCGGGTCGAGGCCGACGGTGTCGACGAAGGCGCCGACCGGCGGGGTGCCGGGGCCGACCCCGGCCTCGGCGAGGGCGCCGTCGGTGCTCTCCTCCAGTCCGCGCCAGCGGCGTTCGGGCAGCGGGCGGAAGGAGTCCAGCCCGTCGTGCACGGCCCGCTCGAAGGCGGTGGCCGATTCGAAGGCGCCGAAGTGCGCGCCGAGGCCGACGATGTCGGGCGTGGGCAGGGCGGTGGGCAGCGCGGTCGCCGGGGCGGTCGCGGCCTGCGCCGGGACGGCGTCGGAGAGCACCACGTGCGCGTTGGTGCCGCCGAAGCCGAAGGCGGAGACGGCGGCCCGGCGGGTGCCGGGGGCGGCGGGCCAGTCCCGTCCGGTGCGGACCAGGGCGGTGGCGGCCGCCCCGCCGGGCCCCGGCACCGGCTCGGTGACGCCGACGGTCGGCGGCAGGTGGCCGTGCTCCATGGCGAGCACCACCTTGAGCAGGCTGCTCAGGCCGGCGACGGTCAGCAGGTGGCCGATGTTGCCCTTCACCGAGCCGAGCAGCGGCAGTTCGCCGTGCGCGCCGAAGAACCCGGCGACCGAGGCGGCCTCGGTGGTGTCGCCGATCGGGGTGCCGGTGGCGTGGCACTCCAGGTAGTCGACCTCGGCGGGCGAGACGCCCGCGGCCCGGTAGGCCAGCTCGTAGGCGCGGTGCTGGCCGGCCTCGTCCGGCACCAGCAGGTGGCGGCCGCCGCCGTCGTTGGACAGGCCGATGCCGTCGACGACGGCGTGGATCCGGTCGCCCTCGCGCAGCGCGTCCTCCAGCCGCCGGACGGCGACCATGCCGGCGCCCTGGCCGGTGAGGATGCCGGCCGAACGGGCGTCGAAGGGCTGGCTGAACCCGTTCTCGGGGTAGGCGTGCAGGTCGGAGAAGCAGAGGTGGATCAGGGTCGGGTCGGGGGCGCAGACGCCGCCGGCGAGCACCAGGTCGGCCTGGCCGGTGGCGAGGTGGTCGCAGGCCAGCTTCAGCGCGTACAGCGCGGAGGAGCAGGCCGCGTCAAGGGCGTAGCGGGGGCCGCCGAGGCCGAGGGCGGCGCCGACGATCCGGGCGGGCGCGCCGCTGACCCGGGCGTCGGCGGGGTCGCGGCGCGGGGCGGTGTCGGGGCGGCCGGGCAGGTCGAGGCCGGCCCGGCGCAGGCCGGTGCGGACGGCCTGCTCGACCAGCGGCAGGCTGAGGTCGGCCGAACCGGGCGTCGGGAACGAGTAGTTGCCGAGCACCAAACCCGTCCGGGCGAGCAGCTCGGGGCGGTCGAGGTGGCCGCCGGTGCGCAGCGCCTCGCGGGCGGTGTGCAGCGACCAGTGGAAGACCCGGTCGAGGCCGGCGAGGCGCTCGGCGGCGATCCGGTAGCCGGTCGGGTCGAAGGCGAAGCCGCGGACGAAGCCGCCGCGGGTGCAGGTGATGCGGTGCTGCGGGTCGAGGTCGCGGGGGTCGGCGGGCGGTCCGAAGACCTCCGGGCCGCCCTCGGCCCGGCTGTCCGTCCCGCTGACGAGGTTCTGCCAGAACCGGTCCGGCGTCTCGGCGCCGGGGAACAGGCAGGACAGGCCGACGATGGCGTACGTGCTCATGGAAGCGGTGGTCCCTCCGGTCCGTGCGGCGGTCCGGCCGGCCTGCTGGGGTGCGGCCGGCCGGACCTGCCGGGTCGGGTGCGTCAGCTGCGGGCGAACTTCGCGGCCAGCTGCGGGGTCGACACGAGGCTGACCCCGCTCAGCCGGGCGAGGACGCGTCCGCCGTGGCCGACGGCGGTGACCGTCAGGCTCGCCGAGGTGCCGTTCACCGAGGCGGGTTCGACCACGGCGAGGAAGGTCTCGCCGTCGGCCGGCGCCCGGTGCAGCTCGACGCGGGCCACCGAGAGCGGCAGGCTCGCCGTGGCGCGGAACAGCCGCATCCAGACCAGGCCCGCCTGCAGCAGCAGGTCGGTCGTGCCGGGCCGGTACAGCGAGCCGGCGAACGCCCCTGCGGCCGCGGCCGGTTCGGGCAGCGCGCACTCCAGCACCAGCCGGGACTCGTCCTCGGCCAGCACCCGGCGGACGCCCTGCAGGGCGGCGCCGTGGAAGAGCGTGCCGTCGGCGTAGAACCCGCCGGCGTCGCGTCCGCCGCCCGCGGCCGGCAGCCCGGCCAGGGTCGGGTGGTTGAGCTCCGTCGCCGGGTCGTTGCCGAGCACCACCGTCGCCGCGTAGTGCGGGCGGACGGTGCCGTCCGCGGCGACCGAGCGGATCACCACCTCGGTGCTGGCCCGGTCGCCCGCCGGGGTGGCCGCCAGCTGGAGCCGCTCCGGCAGCGCCTCGTCGAAGAGGACGCCCTTGTGCACCGCGAAGTCCCGCACCTGGCGGACGGTTCCGCCGCTGAGCCGCTCCACCGCGCCGACCGCCCAGCCGAGGGCGAGCGCCGCGGGCAGCACCGGCACCCCGCCGATCACGTGGTCGGCGACGATCGGCTCGGCGGCCAGCGCGGCCGCCGGGCGCTCCAGCACCACCGCGGCGGCGGTCACGGCCGGCTCGCGCACCGACAGCGGGGTGGTCGGGCCGAGCACGGTGACGGTGTCCTCGGCCCGCCCGGCCGCGAACTGGCCGGTGAACAGCGCCGTTCCGGTCTCCACCGGGATCAGCGTGATGCCGCGCTCCTGGAACACCGCCTTGATCTGCGGCGAGACCATCCCGCTGTCCCAGGCGCCCCAGTTGAGCGAGCTGACCCGGGCCGCGGGGTGCCGCCGCCGGAACGACGAGGCCCAGGCGTTGAGCACCTCGTTCGCCATCGCGTAGTCCGACTGTCCCTGGTTGCCGAAGAACCCGGCAACCGACGAGAACAGCACCACGTGCCGCAGCCGGTCGGCCGGCAGCGCCTCCACCACCGCGCGCAGCCCGCCGAGCTTCGGCGCGAAGACCCGCTCGACCTCGGAGGCCCGCTTGTTGACGATCAGCTGGTCGGCCAGCACCCCGGCGCCGTGCACCAGACCGGTGACCCGGCCCGCGTACGGCGCCAGCGCGGCGGCGGTCGCGGCGGCGTCGGTGATGTCCACCGCCAGGTACTCGGCCTCGGAGCCGGCGGCCTTCAGCTCGGCAAGGGTCTCGCGGACCTCCCGCTCGCCGACCACCGCCCGGTACAACTGCTCCACCCGCTTCGGGGTGGGCTTCTCCCCCTCGGCCTTGAGCCGGGCGACAGCAGCGGCCTTCAGCTCGGCCGCGCCGGTCACCCCGGCCGCCCAGTCCGGCTCCTCGCCGAGTTCGGTCCGGCCGAGCAGCAGCAGGCCGGGACGGTGGGCGCGGGCCAGGTCGGCCACGCAGCGGGCGGTGATGCCGCGTCCGCCGCCGGTGACCACCAGCAGGTCGTCCGGGCCGACCTCGGCAGCGGTCGCGGAGCCGGGGTCGGCGGCCAGGCCGGTGGGCCGCTCCGCGAGCGTCAGGGCGACCCGGCGGCGGCCGTCCAGGCCCACCTGCACCGGCTCGGCCGAGGCGTCGGAGACCTCCGCGAGCAGCAGTTCCGCGGCCGCGCGGTCGGCGACACCGGGCGCCAGGTCCACGGCCCGGCAGAAGACCTCGGGCGCCTCCACCGCCAGCGTCTTCACCAGGCCGCCGTAGCCGCCCGCGGGGACGAGGTCCTCGGCGACACCGGTGAGGCCGAAGGCCCCGTCCAGCCGGGTCACCGTGACGAAGCCCGCCCGGCCGGCCGAGGCGGCCCGGGCCAGCGGCTCCACCAGGTGCTTGGCGACCAGCAGCCCGTGCGAGAGCCGGCGGACGCCGTCCGCCCACTCGGTGTCCCGGCGGGTGTCGAAGACCACTGCGAGCGCGACCGGTCCCTCCAGCACCTGCTCGGTGCGCTCGGCGAGTTCGGTCGGGCCCCAGCCGGAGAGCGCGTGGTCCTCGACGCCGTCGATCCGGCGGGCGACGGACGGCAGCCGCAGCACCCGGACGGGCCGGCCCTGCGCCAGCAGCCGCTCGGCGACCAGCGGCACCAGGTCTCCGCCGTCGTCCACGAGCAGCGCCGCGGCGCCCTGCGGGTAGGCGTCCACCAGCACGTCCGGGGAGGGGAGTTCGAGGAGCGCGGCCTGCGCCCGGCCTATCGCGCCGGCGGGCGCGGCGGGCTCCGGACGGGGCGCGGGAACCGTGGACGCCTCGGGCGCGGCGGGCGCCTCGGTGGCGCCGATCGCACCGGTCATGAAGTCCACGATCTGGCCGAGGGTGCGCAGTTCGCCGAGCTGCTCGGGGCCGACGGCCACCTCGCTCGGGAACCGCTCCGAGAGCACACCCAGGATCTCGACCCGCTTGATCGAGTCGATCCCCAGATCCGCCTCCACGTCCATGCCCAGTTCGAGCATCTCCGCCGGATACCCGGTCTTCTGCGCCACCACCTCCAGCAACGCGGCCGACACCTCGAAGGCACCGAAAGCCGGAGCGGCAGCAGCAGCCGGGGCCGCAGCAGCAGGCGCCGCACCCGCGACCCCCACCATGAAGTCCACGATCTGGCCCAGCGTCCGCAGCTCACCCAACTGCTCCGGACCCACCGGCACCTCACTCGGGAACCGCTCCGAGAGCACACCCAGGATCTCGACCCGCTTGATCGAGTCGATCCCCAGATCCGCCTCCACGTCCATGCCCAGTTCGAGCATCTCCGCCGGGTACCCGGTCTTCTGCGCCACCACCTCCAACAGCGCGGCCGACACCTCGGAGGCACTCACCGACGGTGCCGGAGCCGCCGGCGCCACCGGTGCGGGCGCGGGAGCCGGAACCGGGGCCGGCGGCAGGGCCGGTGCGACCTGGGCTTCGGCGGCGGGCAGCGGCTCGGCGGCCACCGGCACGAACTCGGCGACCGGGGCGGCGGCCGGCAGTGCGGGGACGGCCACCGGCGGCGCCGCGGCGGCAGCCTGCGGCTGGGCGGGCGCGGCCGGTGCACCGCCGAGCTCCAGGGCGGCGAGGTCGCGGAGGATCTCGTTGGCCCGCAGGTGGGTGCGGCCGATGGCGAGGCCGTGCTCCTTGACGGCGGTGACGCCGGCGAGCACCTCGTCGACCCGGCCCTGCCCGGCGGCGTTCTCCAGCAGTCCGGCGAGCCGCTGGGCGCTCTGCAGCTGGCCGTTGAGGTAGTCGTCGTGGAGTGCGAGGTGGTCGGCGATCAGCTCGGGCAGTCGGTCGGGTGCCGCGGCGGCGGCGTGGTCGTGGTCCACGGGTGCGTTCTCCTGGACGGCGTTCCTCGCGGGGAGGGGGACGGGTGCGGGCTCCGGCGGTACGGCGGCGGGCGGCGGCACGGGGACCGGTGCGGGTGCGGGCGGGGCAACCGCCGCCGGAGCGGGGGCCACGGGCTCCACGACCGGCGCGGGCACCGCCGGTACGGCCGCCGGGGTGACCCGGTAGCCGTTCTCCAGGGCCTCGCGGTAGGCGGCCTTGCGGGCGTCCGAGACGTGGTTGATGCCGTTCAGCGGCACCGTCATGCCCTTGCTCGGGAGTGCCTCCGGCGCGGCCGCGGCGTAACGGTCGGCGACGGACAACGGGATTCCGAGGACGGCGAGTTGGGCGACGGCCCGCTTGAGGGCGAGGTCGGCGTCGGCGCCCGGTCCGCCGTCCAGCCGGACGGCGTGGTGCGGGCGGTCGCCGAGGATGCGGGCGACCAGCTGGGTGAGGACGCCCTTGGGGCCGAACTCGACGAAGGTGCGGAATCCGGCCGCGTACATCTCCTCGACCCGGTCGGCGAAGTGCACCGGGTTGATCAGCTGTTCGGCGAGCAGGGCGGCGTTGGCCGCGGGGTCGTCGCCGTAGCGGCCGCCGGGGGTGTTGGCGTACACGGGCCGCAGCGGCGGGCGGACCTCCACCCGGTCGACGGCGGCGTGGAAGGCCTCGACGGCGTGGCCGACGAAGGGGGTGTGGAAGGCGGCGGAGACCGGCAGCCGGGAGATCCGCAGCCCGGCTCCGGCCGCCGAGGCGACCAGCCGTTCCACCGCGGCGGTCGGGCCGCCGACGACGATCTGGTCGGCGGCGTTGCGGTTGCACACCACCAGTTCGGGGTGGTCGGCGAGCAGTTCGGCGACCTTCGCCTCGGGGGCGCTGACGGCGGCCATCGCGCCGGCGTCGAAGCCGGGGTCGGTGGGCGGGGCCATGGCGGCGCCGCGGGCCCGGGCGAGGGCGAAGTAGGCGTCGTCGGTGAGGGCGCCGGCCGCCCAGAGGGCGGTCAGCTCGCCGAAGCTGTGGCCGAGGTGGCCGTCCGCGGCGAAGCCGAGTTCGCCGAGGTAGCGGTACTGGCCGGCGGCGAGCGCGCCGATCGCGGGCTGCGCGTACGCGGTGCGGCGCAGCGACTCCTCCTGGGCGGTGCGGGCCGCGGTGGAGAAGGCGGGCGGCGGGAAGGCCACCCGGGAGAGCAGTTCGGCGCCGTCGAACTCGCGGTTGGCGCGGTCGAAGGCGGCGCGCAGCGGCGGCAGGGCGAGGACGGCGCGGTGGCCGGGGTTGACGTACTGGCTGCCCTGGCCGGCGTAGAGGGCGCCGACCTTGCCGTGGTCGGCGGCGCGGCGGCGGTACCAGAGTCCGCGGGGGTGGGCCCAGTCGGCGGCGTCGGGCTTGGCGCGCAGCTCGGCGGCGGCGAGGGCGCGCAGCTCGGCGAGTTCGGTGTCGTCGCGGGCGGCGAGGGCGAGCCGGGCGTGGTCGGCGGGGGCGGGGCCCTCGGCGGCGGGGGCGCCGTCGGCGAGCTGCGCGCCGAGGGCGGCCGGGTCGGCGGCGTGCCAGAGGTAGACCCGGGCGACGGGGAACATCACCTTGAGGTCCTCGCCGTCGCCGTGCTCCTGGAGCACGAAGTGGAAGTTGGTGCCGCCGAAGCCGAAGGAGGAGATGGCGGCGCGGCGGTCGGTGCGCCGCGGGTCCTTGATCCAGGGCCGGCTCTCGGTGTTGACGTAGAACGGGCCGGCGGTGAAGTCGATCGCGGGGTTGGGCTCGTCGACGTTGATGGTGGGCGGGAGCACCTTGTGGTGCAGGGCGAGCGCCAGCTTGATCATGCCGGCGGCGCCGGCGGCGGCCTTGGTGTGGCCGATCTGGGACTTCACGCTGCCGACCGCGGCGTACTGCCGCTCCCCGGTGGCGTCGGCGACGACGGCGGCGAGGGCGGAGAGCTCGGTGGCGTCGCCGACGGCGGTGCCGGTGCCGTGCGCCTCGAAGAGCTCGACGCTGTCGGGGGTGCAGCGGGCGTCCTCGTACGCGCGGCGCAGGGCGACCATCTGGCCCTCCTTGCGCGGGGCGTAGATGGACTTGAAGCGGCCGTCGCTGGAGGAGCCGATGCCGCGGATGACGGCGTAGACCTCGTTGCCGTCGCGTTCGGCGTCGGCGAGGCGGCGCAGCGCGAACATGCCGATGCCCTCGCCGATCAGGGTGCCGTCGGCGTCCTTGTCGAAGGGGCGGATCCGGCCGGCCTTGGAGAAGGCGGGGGTCTTGCTGAAGCAGAGGTACATGAAGATCGTGTTCTCGGCGTCGCAGCCGCCGGCGATCATCGTGTCGGCGCGGTGCTCCAGCAGTTCGCTGACGGCGGCCTTGGTGGCGGCGAGCGAGCTGGCGCAGGCGGCGTCGATGGTCATGTTGGTGCCGCCGAGGTCGAGCCGGTTGGCGATCCGGCCGGCGACGACGTTGCCGAGCATGCCGGGGAAGGAGTTCTCCTCCCAGGGGGCGAAGGCGAGCTTGAACTTCTCGGCGATCTCCTCGGCGTCACGCTCGCTGAGGCCGCAGCTGCGGACGACCTCCTTGAGCACGGGGGTCTGCAGCCGGGCGGAGAGCGGCTGGGTGAGCTGGTTGGCGCCGGTGACGCCGAGCACCACGCCGGTGCGGTCGGGCCGGTACCAGGGGCGGTCGGCGCCGGCGTCGCGCAGCACGTCGCGGGCGACGACGAGGCTGAGCAGCTGGAGGACGTCGGTGACCTCCAGGGTGGTCGGCGGCAGCCCGAACTCCATCGGGTTGAACGGGACGGTGGGCATGAAGCCGCCCCGTCTGGCGTACGTCTTGTCGGGCGCGGACGGGTCCGGGTCGTAGTGCTCGGAGACGTCCCAGTGGGTGCTCGGCACGTCCTCGATGCAGTCGGCGGCGGACATCACGTTGCCCCAGAACTCCCGCAGGTCGCGGGACTTGGGGAAGAGCGCGGAGAGGCCGACGATGGCGATCGGCTCGTCCGCGAGCCGGCGGCCGAGTTCCGCGTCGGGCAGGGGGCTGGTGGGCTTCGAGGTGTTCACGGCAGGGCTCTCTCGAACTCGGAGGGCCGGGCGCCGGCCTGGGCTTGCGGGCGGCCGGGCCCGTACGGACGGGCCTGCGTCAGACCTTCGTTGCGGGTGCGAGCCGCGCGGGGGCGGCGGGGCGGACCAGGCGCGCGATCACGGCGGCGGCGTCCGGCCGGCTGAGCATGGTGTAGTGGTCGCCGGGGCTGCGGTGGACCTCCAGCCCGTGTGGGGCGAGCGGCCCCCAGCCGAGGGTGCGGTCGCCGGGCAGCAGGCTGCGTTCGGCGGTGACGAGCACCAGCGGGACGGAGGAGGGCCGGGCGGTGTAGGGGGCGGTGAGCCGGTTGTTGCGCAACAGCCCGTCCACGTAGGTGTCGTAGAGCTTGCGCAGGCCGGCCGGTGCGGTGTCGGCGGGCAGGGCGCCGCCGGCCGCGGCGGCGGCGAGGACGTGGCGCAGGCCGTCCTCGGTGCCGCCGCCGGCGAGCAGTTGCGGGTCGACGTCGACCGGTCGGCCGCGCTTGGCGCCCAGGTACATGGCGAACCAGCCGAGCAGCAGCGGCGGTTCGAGGGCGTCGTCGGGCTGCTGGTACTCGGGGGTGGGCGCGATGCTGTCGAGCAGGACGAGCCGGTCGGGCCGGCGCCCGGCCGGCATCCGTTCGACCAGGGCCTGGGCGACCACACCGCCGAAGGACCAGCCGGCCAGGGTCCGCGGCCCGCCGCCGTCGAGGGCGTCGAGTTCATCGCCGATGCGGTCGGCGAGCTCCTCGACGGTGGTGTCGGCGCGACCGCCGGTGAGTGCGGCCTCCCAGTAGGCGGGGTGCCCGGACAGGTCGAGGACGGTCAGTCCGGTGCCGGGCGGCAGGGCTTCGGCGAGGGTGCGGTGGACGCCGGCGGCGAGTGCGCCGGGGTGGACGAGGAAGACCGTGCCGAGGCCGTCGCCGGCCTCGGCAAGCCGGTGGACGACGGCGGGGCCGGCGTCACGCCGAGGCCGCATGGTTCTCCCCGGCGCGTGCGGCGGACTCCTCCGCGATGTACTCGGCCAGGTCCTTGATGCTCGGGTGGTACCAGAGGGTGGTGGTCCCGAGTTCGAAGCCGAGCCAGTTCTCCATCTCCCCGGCGAGGATGAGCGCCTCGGTCGAGTCGAGGTCGAGCTCGTCGAAGTACGTCTCCGGCGGAACGTCCTCCGAGGGCACTGAGAGCCAGTGGGCGATCTTCTCGATCAGCCACTGCTGGGCCTCAACGGCGGTCACGACAGGCACGGTCGATCCTTCCCCAGGGTACGGTGATTTCGTCCGGTCGGAACATTTCCGATAGCCACCCGCAGGTAAATCGGCGGCAAAGCCGAGACTGCGGGAAGGCAGCCCGAATCACGCGCTCGCAGCGCGCGGCAGACACGGAATCCGGGCTCTTCACACGATGGTTCGACCGGCCGCGACCGGCGCCGGACAGGCCGCGGCCTGCGACAACTCCGGTACGGCGGACGATCGTTCAGTGGGTGAGCGGTGACGGTGGGCGCACAGCGGGCAGTTCCGCCGCGTCCCGGGTCAGGACCGTACGCGAGTGACATTCGCGCATGCAACCAACTCCGCGTAAATCAACGCGGTTGCAACGCCGAAGAAATGTACTGACCGGACGGAATATCCCGTCGAAACTCGTCCCGAAAAAAGAAAATTGATGCGCCGTCCGACTCGTGCTTCGAATACGCACGCGCCTTGCCGCGTCCGGTCGGCGGGCGGCGGCGGCCCGGGCGGCCGGCGCCGCCGGCATGGTCCAGAGTTCAACGACACCTTGCAGGCCGCTCCGGCGCCTGGCTATGGTCACGTCAGCGCGCCGCGGCGACCCCGCGGCCGTGCGCCGACCACCGCACGGAGGGGGATCGAGGACGCCATGCCCGCGGACCGGCAGGGGAAACGGCCGCCGGGCGACGGCCCTCGGCCCGGACTCCCGCGGCGGCGAACGACGAAGGGCGGGCCCGCCGCCCGGCAGGCCCGCCCCTCCGACACCTTCTCAGCCCAGCTGCACCACGGCTCGGGACATGCCGAGCACCTTCTGGCCGCCGCTGGTCGCCAGCAGGTCGACGCGCACCCGGCGGCCGTCCAGCAGCGCCGCGACCTTGCCGGACACCTCGATCACCGCGCCGACGCCGTCGTTCGGCACCGGCACCGGCTTGGTGAACCGCACGCCGTACTCGACCACCGCGGCCGGGTCGCCGACCCAGTCGGTGACGACGCGGACCGCCTCGGCCATGGTGAACATGCCGTGCGCGATGACGTCCGGCAGGCCGACCTCCAGCGCGAACTTCTCGTTCCAGTGGATCGGGTTGAAGTCGCCAGAGGCGCCCGCGTACTGCACCAGCGTGGCGCGCGTCACCGGGAAGGACTGCGCCGGCAGCTCGGTGCCGACCTCGACCTCGTCGAAGCTGATCGTCATCGGGTTCACTCCCCCGCCTCGTCGGCCGCACGAGCGACCAGGGTCATGACCGACGTCACCACGTGCTCGCCGGACTCGTCGTTGACCTCGCCGCGCACCGAGAGCACGTCGTTGCCGGCCAGCGACTTGATCGAGTCGATCGTCACGGTGACGGTCAGCCGGTCACCGGCCCGCACCGGGCGGGTGTACGCGAACTTCTGGTCGCCGTGCACCACCCGGCTGTAGTCCAGGCCGAGTTCCGGGTCGGTGACGACCTGCGCGGCGGCGGCGTAGGTGATGACGAACGGGAAGGTCGGCGGCGCGATCACGTCCGGGTGGCCGAACGCCTTGGCGGCCTCCGGGTCGGTGTACGCGGGATTGGCGTCGCCGACGGCGACGGCGAACTCGCGGATCTTCTCCCGGCCGACCTCGTACGGCGCGGTGGGCGGGTAGGTCCGCCCGATGAAGGAGGGGTCGAGCGGCATGGGCAACTCCTCTGATCAACCGTCATGCAGACATGCAGAAATGACTCCAGGCCGCGCCCCACGAGGGGGAGCGGCCTGGAGTCGAGGCAAAGTCAGCGGGTCTCGCGGTGCGCCGTGTGGGCGTTGCAACGCGGGCAGTGCTTCTTCATCTCAAGACGGTCCGGGTCGTTGCGCCGGTTCTTCTTGGTGATGTAGTTCCGCTCCTTGCACTCCACGCAGGCCAGCGTGATCTTCGGGCGGACGTCGGTGGCAGCCACGGGAGTGCCTTCCTGGGACAACGAATAAGAACACAGACAAGTGTAGCCGATCGGGAGGATGACCCCCCGATCGACTACGCGGGGTAGCGGTGACCGGACTTGAACCGGTGACACAGCGATTATGAGCCGCTTGCTCTACCAACTGAGCTACACCGCTTTGATGAGCGACCTCCCGCCGGAGCGGAGGGCCTTTCACCAGAGCCCCCATGCGGAATCGAACCGCAGACCTTCTCCTTACCATGGAGACGCTCTACCGACTGAGCTATAGGGGCGAACGAGGAAGAGATTACACGGTTCCGGGCCAGAGGTGAAATCCGTATCCGACACGGAAGATCCCAGGTGGGGCGGGCCGCACGGACACCCGCAGGCCGTGCGGCCGTTCGAGGCTCCGCGCATCCCGGCGGCCCGACCGATACGACTTTCGCCCGCCTCCGCGGCGACCGTGCGCCTGCGTCCTAGGCTCGACCGGCAGGCCGCGGCCGACAGGATCCGGAGGAGCGCCGATGACCGGGGCAGACGCACCCGCCGACGGGCCGCCCGGCCGGGAGCCCGTCCTGCTGCTCACCGGCGCCCGGCTCGCCGACGGCCGGGTGGTGGACGTCCGGATCGCCGGCGAGCGCATCCTGGCGGTGGGCACCCCGGGCGGCCTCGGTCCGCTGCCGCCGGCCTCAGGGGCGGCGGACGGCAGCGGCGGGACGCGGATCGACCTCACCGGCTACCTGCTGCTGCCCGCCCCGGCCGAGCCGCACGCCCACTACGACACCGCCTTCTCCGCGGCGCTGCCCGGCCCGCCGCCGGACGGCCCGCCGGAGCTCGTCCGCCGGGTCACCGAGGCCGCGCTCACCGCACTCGCCTACGGCGCCACCGCCCAGCGCACCCACGTCCGGATCGGCGACGTGCACGGGCTCGGCCGGCTGGAGGCGGTGCTGACCGCGGCGCAGGCGCTGCGCGGCCTGACCGACCTCCAGGCGGTCGCCATGCCCCGGCTGCTCACCGGCCGGGCCGGCGCGGACGGCCGGGCGCAGCTGCGCGAGGCGCTCCGACTGGGCGCCGCGGCGGTGGGCGGTTGCCCGGAGGCCGACCCCGACCCGGTCGGGTACGTGCAGGTGCTGCTGGAGGCCGCCCGCGAGGCGGACCTCCCCGTCGACCTGCACTGTTCGGGCGCCGACCCGGGCCGGCTCGCCCGGATGACGGGTGTGCTGGCGCCGCTCCGGCCGAGGGTGACACTGGGTCCGTGCGACGCGCTGGCCCCGGGCGCGTCCACCGTGCTGGCGAGCGCGGGCGTCCGGGTGGTCTGCCTGCCGCAGTCCGGCGGCTGCGCCGGCGGCGAGCGCCCTCCCGGCGGTCTGCGGCCCTCCGTGGTGCGCGAGTTGACGCAGGCCCGGGTGCCTCTGGCGGCGGGCAGCGGGGCGCTGCGCGATCTCGCGGCGCCGGTCGGGCGGGCCGATCCGCTGGAGGCCGCCTTCCTGCTGGCGTCCTCGGGGGCGCTCGGCCCGGAGGACGCGTACGACGCGGTCGCCGGCCGGGCGCGGGCCGTGCTGGGGCTGCCGCCCGTCCGGGTGGACGCGGGTTTCCCGGCCGAGCTGCTGGCGGTGCGCGGCGACGACCTGGCCGGGGTGCTGGCGGGCGGGCACAGCCGGCTGGTGGTGCACCGCGGCCGGGTGGTGTCCCGCACCAGCGCCGTCCGGGAGTTCGCCGACACCGTGGCCCTGGCCCTGCCCCGGCAGCCCCTCCCGGAGGACTGACCCGCCGGAGCCGGACGCCGGGCACGCAGCGCGGGCGGACCGTCCCCCGTGGCCGGCCCGCCCGCGCTGCTCCCCCGTGGCCCCGTGCGCTCACCCCCGGGCGCGGCTCCCCCGTGCCGCGCTCCGCGGGTGAGCTCCCGTCAGCGGCCCCAGGCCGAGAACTGGACGCTCGCGTTGTTGCCCGAGCCGCCGCTCCGCGAGACGTAGAACTTCAGGTCCGTGCCCGAGGAGTCGTACGAGTTGGAGCCCGCGTACGGGTCGTTCCAGTGCACCCGCACCAGGCGGCCGTTCAGCACCGGGTCGGCGCAGTTCTCCGAGAAGAACCGGGCGTAGCCCTCGGTGCCGGTGGCGAAGCCGTTCGACTCGGAAGCCCAGCTGCCCGTGCCCTGGTCGTAGATCCGGACGGGCGGCTGCGCCGTCCAGATGCCGTGGCTGAGGCCCCACTCCTCGCGGGTGAGGGTGCAGCCCGTCCAGTTGCTGAACGACACGTTGACGCTGCGGGCGGCCGAGGCCAGTGCCGGCGCCTCGGCCGCCTTCGCGCCCTTCGCCGTCCTCGCCGTGTCGGCGGCGGAGGCCGAGCCGGCCGCGCCGAGCGACAACGCCCCGGCGGCGGCCAGCGCGAGTGCGGCTGTTCCGATCCTGCGTGCGGTTCCCATCGTGATTCCCCCGTACGGTCCGGCCCCGGGACTTCCCCGCGGCCCGGCAACCACTCTGCGCTCGACGGATAAACACCGGATCGGCAACGGCTGAGCGCACCGTCGACGCCGGGACGTCGTTCCTCACCGACGGGACGCGGACCCGGCTCACGGCCGAGGACCGCGCCCGGGGCCCGAGGTGGCGGCCGGGGTGCTCGCGGCACTGGCCCGTTCGCCACGCGCCTTCGCCGCGTCGTTCGGCGACATGGCCCCGCCCCTGCAGTTCCAGAGCGAGCCGTACCGGCGGCTGCTCACACCGGCGCTGCTCTGGCGGGTCGACGCCCGCTGAACCCCGCCAGCCGTGCTGCCGCCCCGCGGCCCACGGCCCAGACCGGGCGTCACCTCCGGGCGCCTCCTGGGTTGCCGGGCGGTCGGGACCGTGTGGTGATTGCTGACGGAAACGAATCGGGCTGCGGCGGCCCACGTGCGGCGACGGTCGGCTGGAGGTCAGGGATGGCGAAGCAGGCGGCTCCGGCGGCAGGGGAACGGAGGGCCGCAGCGAAGATCGTCTTCGCGCTGGGGCTGGTGCTCTTCGCACAGGCCCTGCTCGCCCTGTGCCTCGTCAGTGCCCAGCAGCTGCTCGTTCCGCGGAACATGCCCTTCGGCGTGACCGGGCCGCCCTCGCCCGTGGTCGCCGCGGTGGCATCGCAGACGGGGCTCGACCTGGCCGGCTATCCGAGCGCCTCCGCCGTCACGAACGCGGCCGATCGGGGCGAGCTGTACGGCGCGTACGTCAGCGGCGGTGCCAGTGACACGCTGATCGTGGTTCCGTCGAAGAGCTTCTTCGCCCAGACCGAGCTGGAGCCGGCGTTCCTCGACGCGGCCCACAAGCTGGGCCGGCCGGTGACCGTGCAGACGGTCAAGCCGCTCGCCTCCACCGACCCGGTCGGCGCAGTGACGTCGCTGTTGCTGCTGCCACTGCTGATCGGCGGCTACCTGGCCGCGGTGCTGGTCTACAAGGCTGCCCACGGCGTCGCCGCCGCACCGTGGCGCGCAGCCATCCTGATCGGATACGCGCTGGTGGGCGCGCTGCTGACCGACCTGATCGCCGGCCTGGGGATCGGCGCGTACTCCAGCAGCCACTTCTGGCCGCTGCTGCCGTGCTTCTGGCTCGTCACCTCGGCCGTGGCGCTGAGCGCCGCCGCGATGCAGGCCCTGGTCGGGAAGATGGGCACGCTGCTGGTAGCGGTGCTCTTCATCGTCATCGGCGGACCGCCCGCGGGCGGGCTGGGCACCTACCTGCTGCCGGTCTACTGGCGCAACATCGGCGTGGTCCTGCCACCGCAGAGCGCGGTCACCCTGATCAACCACGTGCTCTACTTCGGCGGGAGCGACATCTCCACCCCGCTGGTCGTCCTGTTCCTCTACGCCGCGGCCGGAACGGCCGTCATCGGCTGGTACGGCCGGATCAGACCGGCCCGGGCGGCCGCCCGCGCCGCCGGCGCGACGGCTCCGGCCGCCGCCGCGGCGCCCCCTCCCGACCGCCGGCGCGCCGTGATCGGAATGCTCGCGGCGCTGGGCATCTGCGCGGTCATGCAGTGCCTGTTCGCGACCAACTACATGAGCGCCTCGCACGCCCCCAAGGCCACCGACCTGCCGTTCGGCGTGGTCGGCACCTCGCCCGTCCTGCCCGCGGCCCAGAAGACCATCTCCCTGAAGGTCACCCAGTACCCGAACGAGGCGGCGGCCAAGACGGCGATCGACGAGGCCCGGATCTTCGGCGCGCTGGTCTCCTCCGGCACCTCGAACACCCTGATCGTGGTGCCGTCCATGAGCGACCTCGCGCCGCTCGACCTCGCGGTGAAGTTCGAGGAGGCCGCGAAGGCCACCGGCCAGAAGGTGGCCCTGCAGCAGTACGCGCCGACGCCGCTCGCGGCCAAGGACCCGTTCGGCCTGGTCCAGGGGCTCATGCTGGTGCCGCTGCTCATCGGCGGCTACATGAGCTCGACCCTGCTCATGGCCGCCACCGGCAGGGCGGCGGGCCGCTGGCGGGCCGCCCAGCTCGCCGGGTTCGCCGTCGTGAGCGGCCTCGTCATCGACCTGATCGTCTGCTACTGGCTGCAGGGGTTCCCCAGCCACAAGTTCTGGATCACCTGGCCGATCTGCTCGTTGATCGTCGCCGTGGTCGCCTTCGTCGCCGCGATCCTGCAGAAGCTGCTCGGGCCCGTGGGCACCCTGGTGACGGTCGTCGTGATGATCCTCTTCGGCAACCCGTCCTCCGGCGGCGCGTCCGGCGTGCCGTACCTGCCCGCCTTCTGGCGCGACATCGGCCCCTACCTGCCGCCGCGCAACGGCTACATCCTGCTGCACCACACGATCTACTTCGACGGCCACGGGACCGGCCAGGCACTGACCACCCTGCTCGTCTACCTGGGCGTCGCCGCCGCCGTCCTCATCGCGCTCGACCTGCGCCGCCCCGAAGCCGCCGTACCCGTCGACGCCACCGAGGCCGCAGCCATGTCCGTCCCCATCGGCGCCACCCCCTGAGCAGAGACGGCCCGACACGACGAAACAGCCCCCGACCTGCGTTTCCGCAGATCAGGGGCTGTTTTCTATCCTGTGGCTGGTGCAGGGTTCGAACCTGCGTAGCTTGCGCGACAGATTTACAGTCTGCTCCCTTTGGCCGCTCGGGCAACCAGCCAGGATGGTGTCCCCCGGGGCGCTGCCCCGTTCGACGCGGTAAACAATACCTGATGGATGGGGGTGGTTCGCCACTCGGTTGCCGGGGGCGCGATCACGGGTCGGCCGCGGCGGACGGGGGCAGCGCAGGGCCGCGCTGGATAGGCTTGGGCGGTGCCCGCGCCGTACGGCCGGGCAGTGACCGTGCAGCCAGTACCCAAGGAGACCAACACCCATGGCCGACTCCAGTTTCGACATCGTCTCGAAGGTCGAGTGGCAGGAGGTCGACAACGCGATCAACCAGACCTCCCGCGAGATCGCCACGCGCTTCGACTTCAAGGGCGTCGGCGGCGAGATCAGCCGGTCGGGCGACAAGATCGAGATGAAGGCCAACGGCGAGGAGCGGGTCAAGGCGATCCTGGACGTCCTCCAGAGCAAGTTCATCAAGCGCGGGCTCTCGCTGAAGGCCCTGGACGCCGCCGACCCCCAGCTGTCCGGCAAGGAGTACAAGATCTTCGCGGACGTCAAGGAGGGCATCACCACCGACGACGCCAAGAAGGTCGCCAAGATCATCCGCGATGAGGGCCCGAAGGGCGTCAAGGCGCAGGTCCAGGGCGACGAGCTGCGGGTCAGCTCGAAGAGCCGTGACGACCTGCAGGCCGTCCAGGCGCTGCTCAAGGGCAAGGACCTCGACTTCGCGATCCAGTTCGTGAACTACCGCTAGTCGTTCCGACCCGGGAGGGCGCATCGGGGCGGAGTGCCGGAAACGGCCCCCGCCGCCCTCGATGCGCCCTCCCGCCGCATGTGCGCCGGGTGTTGAGCGCCGCCGGCGACCGGTCGGTTCGGCCGCCGCCCGGGCGCAGGGCCGAGCGACTCGCCGCTACCGCCACCACGGCGGAACCGGCCATGCCGCCGATGCGAACGAGCCAATCGGATCGCCGTCGAACGACCCTTGGAGGACAAGGGGATAGCGTCGCCTGCGTCTGCCGCCCGGCCTGGGCGAGGGCCCTGTGCGGGACGTTGCGGCAGTCGAGGGGGGATCGTGATGCGTTCATCGCTCAGGCATGCGCTGGCTGCGGGTTTCACCGCGTGCCTGCTCGCGGCGGCCTGCGCCGGCACTGCCCAGGCGGCGCCCTCGGACGGCCGGACGGCCGGGGCGGCACAGCCGGCACCGGCCGTACAGGCGTCGAAGCACGTGCCGCCGGCCGGCGCGACGGTCGTCAGGATGACGGTCCGCGGCGTTGACCGGAAGGTCGCGGAGTCGCACGGCTTCGAGGTGGTGACCGGCCCGGACGGCCGCGAGCGCGTGGTACCGACCGCTTCGGCGACCAACCCGGACGGCAGCCCCTACCGGGCGAAGGCCGGCGTCGGAGCGGCGGCGGTGAGTCCGCACAACGTCGTCGAGGGGGACTGCGGCGACGCCTACCTGTGGATCCACCCGGTCGGCGGTTTCGTCTCCGAGATCGAGACCGGCTTCGACCTCAACACGGGTGCGGTCGCCTACCACTGGCAGGTCAACAGGTCCGACAAGTACGGCTCGGACTCGCACTCGTGGGGTGGCGGCCTGGGGGTGGACACGTCCTGGCGCGGCGAGTGGGACGTGCGGAGCGGTGGCGTGACCTGGGAGACCGCGGGCGTCACCCCTTCCAGCGACGCGCTGCTGTGGGACGGCGAGATCTGCTCCAGCGGCGGTCCCAGCGACCGCGACTACGTCGTCTGATCGGAGGATGACCGCATGACAGCGATGTCGGGCGCGCCGTGGTCGGTGTCCCTGGACTACTCGCACGACGCGGCGTTCGCGCTGGCGATCCGCGACGCGCTCGGCATCGCCGGCCCACCGGGGTTGCCTCCGGTGGCGCCTCCACCGGAGCTGGCCGTCGACCCGGCCGCCCCGGCCGACGGAGCCGGCGCGGCGTGGCGGCACTGGTGGGACCGCGCCCTGCCGCCGACCGGGCAGGACGAACCCGGCTCCCCCGTCCTGCCGGATGCTCCGCTGGACCGTGTCGTCACGGAGAACTTCGCCGCCCTGCAGGCGTGGAGCGCCGCCCGCAAACGTGAGGTCGCCCGCGCCACCAGCCCCAGTCGCGCCGTTCCCCGGATCCGGGACTTCCTGCGCGAGCACGAGCGGGCCACCGGTGTCCGGCTGGCCGGGTTCCGGCTCGACGTGACCGCGCTCCCCGTCGCGGGCTCCGTCTTCCTGCCGCTCGGCGGGAACCGGATCGCCGTCAGCATCGTGCTGCTGTCCGACCGGGCGGAGTACCTCAGGCGCATCCTCGCGCACGTCGGCCCCTGACCGGGAGCCGCAGCCCCGGAGCAGCCTCCGGCCGGGCGGGTCAGCCGCGGACCCAGTCGGCCGAGTGGCGCTGCGCCCCGAGCCCGACGGCGTCGAACTCGTCGAAGCGCCCCTCCGGCACGGTCGCGCCGAGCCGGCGCAGCGCCTGCGAGATGGGGGTGCCGTCGGCGGACCGCGGCTCGTCCTCCTCGATGCGCAGCGGTCCGAGGTCGATCCGGCCGTGCAGCCAGACGGCTGCCTGCTGGGTGCCGGCGCCGCCGAAGAAGTCGGCCTCGACGTAGGCGATCGGGCCGGCCTGCGACCAGGCCTCCAGTCTGCGGCCGAATCCGGCGGGGAAGCGGGTGAAGCCCGGCTCGGCACGGTCGCCGGGGACGTTCAGGACGCCGTGCAGCCGCTCGGTCATCGGGATCAGCGCCAGGCCCTGCGCCAGTCGCGCGACCTGCGCGACCGGCACTTCGGCCGCCACCACGTCGAGCAGGTCGGCGGTGGCGAGCAGAGCGTTGAGTTCGTATGACATTCCGTCATTCTGCGCTGCTCAGCGCCGCCGGGTCAGCCGAATATTCGAACTGACTATCCATCGGTCAGGATGGGGGCATGACGAGTCCCTTCCGCCGTCCGACGGCCGAGGAGCTGGCGGCCGCGCACGACGCGACGATCCCTGACGTGGCGGCTCCCGGGCTGCGGGTGCTGTTCTGCGGGATCAACCCGGGCCTGTGGTCCGGCGCCACGGGCCGGCACTTCGCGCGGCCGGGCAACCGCTTCTGGCCCGCGCTGCACCGCTCGGGGTTCACCCCGCGGCAGTTGCGTCCCGACGAGCAGGACGAGCTGCTCGGGTACGGCCTCGGCATCACCAACGTGGTGGCGCGCACCACGGCCCGGGCGGACGAGCTGACCGCGGACGAGTACCGGACGGGCGGGGCCGCCCTGGTCGAGCGGGTCGGGCGACTGCGGCCCGAGGTCCTGGCGGTGCTCGGCATCGGCGCCTACCGGGCGGCGTTCGGGCGGCCGAAGGCCCGGGTCGGGCCGCAGCCGGAGGGCATCGGCGCGACCGCGGTCTGGGTGCTGCCCAACCCGAGCGGGCTCAACGCGCACTACACGCCGGACGGCATCGCCGCCGAGTTCCGTCGGCTGCGCGAGGCCGTCGAGGCGGATCAGGAAGGCGAGCGGGACGGCCGCTGAACGGCCGCCAGCCCGGTCGGCAGCGGCGCCGATCGCAGCTCGCGGACGAGTGCGCGGACGGCCGCGGTGCGGGCGAGCGCGGGAGTGGTGACGTACCCGATCCGACGGCTCGGCGGTCTCGGGCCGAGGTCGGTGACGGCGAGGCCGGGCGGGGCGCCGAGCAGGCTGAGTCCGGGTACCACGGCCATCCCGGCGCCTTGGGCGACCAGGGAGAGCACCACGGTGTCGTCCTCGACCCGGATCGTGGCGGGCGGCAGCCAGTCCTGCTCGGACCACCAGCTCCTGGTGTAGGAGCTGCAGTTCTCGTCCCAGTCGACCAGCGGGAGCTCCTTGGGCCGGGTGTGGCCGGCCGGGTGGACGAGGGCGTAGGACTCCTCGAAGAGCGGCACCACGACGAGGCCGGGTGGGGGTCCGGCCTCGGGGTCGACGGTGGCGATGCCGAGGTCGGCCCGGCCGTCCGCGACCTCGCCTGCCGTGCCGGGCCCCAGCTCCCGCACGATCCGCACCTGCGGGGCCAGCCCCGGGTGCCGGGCGGTGACCCGGGCGATCACGGCGGGCAGCAGCAGCTGGGCGGCCGCCCCCGACGGCGTCGACGTCTACTTCGACAACGTCGGCGGCGACCACCTGGAGGGGGCGATCGAGGTGCTCCGCGACCACGGGCGGATCGCCTGGTGCGGCGCCGTCGCCCAGTACAACAGCGCCGAGCCACCCCGCCGCGCCGCGCAACCTGTACGACGTCGTCGGCAAGAGCCTGCGGCTGGAGGGCTTCCTCGTCCGCAACCACCTGGCGGTGCGCGACGAGCTGTACGGGTTCCTGGTACCCCACCTGCGAAGCGGCCTGGTCCGATCGGACGAGACCGTGGTGGACGGCTTCGACCGGATCGTGGACGCCTTCCTCGGCATGCTGCGGGGCGAGACCGTCGGCAAGGCGCTCGTCCGGGTGTGAGTGCCGCCCGGCCGGTCAGTCCGCGGTGACGGGGGCGGGTTCGCCCGCGGTCAGGTGCAGCAGTTCGCGGTAGGTCAGCGGGAGCACGGTGTGCGGGTGGCCGGCGGCCGCCCAGAGCACCGGATGGGCCTCCAGCGCGGTGTCGACGACGGTGCGCAGCGGCGCCGGGTGGCCGACCGGGGCGACGCCGCCGATCGCCTGCCCGGTGGCCTCGCGGACCTGCTGCGCACCGGCCCGGGTGATCGGCCCGGTGCCCAGGCGCTCGGCGAGGAAGGCGGTGTCCACCCGGTGCGCGCCGCTGGTCATCACCAGCAGCGGGGCGCCGTCGCAGACGAAGACCAGGCTGTTGGCGATCGCGCCGACCTCGCAGCCGAGGGCGGCCGCGGCCTCGGCGGCCGTCCGTGCCGAGTCCGGCAGGACCCGGATCGCGGCGCCGACACCGGCGGCGGCGAGGGCCTCGGCGACCGGACGGCTGCGCTCGGGCAGACCGGAGGGGTCGGCGGCCGGGTCGGTGGACGGTGTCGCGGTCATGGGACTCCTCGCTCGGGGGCGGCGCCGATCCGTACTGGGCGCCAGCCTGCTCCGCGGGCGGGCGGGTTGTCCAACCGTTTCAGGGGCGGCGGCGGGCCCGGGCGAGGATGCGCAGCGGGGCGAGGAGGCCGTAGCCGATGTCGCGGCGGAGGGCGCCGGCGCCGGCCCGTTCGACGGCGGTGAGCTGGTGGGCCATCAGGTCGGTCATGGTGCGGCCGACGGCCCGCAGACCGGGGTCGGCGTGGTCGACGACGTCCGCGGAGGCGTCCAGGGCGCGGCGGGCCCGGGCGCACTGGTCGGCGAGCAGGGCGCGGACGGCGGCGGTGTCGCGGGCCGCCCGCAGGTCCTCGGGGGTGACGCCGTGCTCGACGAGGCGTTCGCGGGGGATGCAGAGCCGTCCGGCGGCGAGGTCGCCGGCCAGGTCGGCGAGGAAGTCGACCCGCTGGGCGGCGTCGACGAACCGGCGCCAGGCCCGGGTCTGCTCCCCGTCGGGGCCGCCGGCGTACTGCAGGCCGGTGAAGACCAGGATGCCGGGCAGGGCGTAGGCGTCGAGGTAGTCCTGGTAGTCCTGCTCGGTGCCGAAGCCGGTGAAGGCGGCCTCGGCGGTGGCCGCTCCGGCGAGGAAGCCGTGCACCCAGTGCTCGGGGAGTCCGCGGGTGCGGACGGCGTGCGCGTAGGCCCGCAGCACCGGGTCGGTGCTGCGGGCGGGGGTGTCGAGCGCCTCGGCGGTGCGCTCGGCGAGGTCCTTGAGGCCGTCGGCCCGTTCCCGGGCGGTGCCGTTCTCGGCGGTGTCGTCGACGAGGTTCATGAAGGCGAGCCCGGCGGCCAGGTAGGGCACCAGGGGCGGGGCGGCGAGCAGCCGCAGCGCCAGGTAGGGGGCCTGCTCGCGGCGCAGGACGCGCCGGGCGGCGGCCGTGTAGTCGGCACGCAGCGGCGCCTCGGTGACGGCGGCGGCGGTCAGGGTGGCGCGCCAGCTGGGCACGGCTCTCCTCGGCGGCGGGGCGTGGGGACCGGCCCACCGTAGCGCGTGCCGTGCGCCGCCCCGGCCTCCCGGTGCCGGGGCGTCAGGTCCGGGCGGGCGCCCGGGCCTTTGGCCGCGACCCGGGGCCGGGGCTCACCAGCCGGCGAAGCGCTCGTCGGTGCTGACGACCTCGCGGCCGAGCGGCGCGAGCGAGATCGGGATCATCTTGAGGTTCGCCCAGCCGAACGGGATGCCGATGATCGACAGGAAGAGCGGGATGCTGGTCACGAAGTGGGCGATGGCCAGCCACCAGCCGGCGAAGATCAGCCAGATCACGTTGCCGACGCAGGAGGCGGGACCGGCGTCGGGGTTGTCCACCGTCGTGCGGCCGAACGGCCACAGCACGTAGCCGGCGAGCCGGAAGGACGCGATGCCGAACGGGATCGTGATGATCAGGATGAAGCAGATGATCCCGGCCACCGCGTAGCCGATCGCCATCCAGAGGCCGCAGAACAGCAGCCACAGGACGTTGAGGATGAGCTCGATCACCTTCATACCGTCCAGCCTGGCATGCGCCGGGCCGGGCGGCCATCGAGACGTCCGCGATCCGCCCGGGCAAGCCGCTTTACCTTTTCATTACTATAGGACGGCCGATTCCGCATCCTGGCACCGCGCCCCGCGCGGCAGTCCGCGCTGCGCGCTGCCCGGATCCGCTGACGAGAGGACAGACGCCATGCCCGTTCCCCGAGTCCGGACGACCAGCCTGCCCGGTGTGGGCATCCAGTACGACCTGACGACCCGAGAACACCGGCACCTCTCCGTCATCGCCCACCGCGACGGCACCCGCAGCCTCAACGTCTACCGCGCCGACGACCCCGACGCCTGCGCGCAGGCCCTGCACCTGACGGCGGACGAGTCGACCGCCCTGGTCGACGCGCTGATGCCCGCCCACCACAGCCCCGGCGTGCTGCACACCACCGACCTCGGGCTGGTCGCCGAACGCATCCCGCTCGGCGGCACCTCGTACTGGAACGGCCGGCTGCTCGGCGACACCAGGATGCGCACGGCCACCGGCGTCTCCATCGTCGCGGTGCTCCGCCGCACCGGCGCGGTGCCCTCCCCCGGCCCGGACTTCCGGCTGGCAGGCGGGGACACCCTCATCGTCATCGGCACCCGCGAGGGCGTGGACGCCGCCGCCGCGATCCTGGGACGGGAGTGATCGGGTGCACACCGCCACCGTCTTCATCGAACTCGGCACCGTCGTCCTCGTCCTCGGCCTGCTCGGCCGGCTCGCGAGCCGGTACGGGCAGTCCCCGATACCCCTCTACCTCCTCGGCGGCCTGGCCTTCGGCCACGGCGGGCTGCTGCCGCTCAGCTCCAGCGAGGAGTTCGTCGCGACCGGCGCCGAGATCGGCGTCGTCCTGCTGCTGCTCATGCTCGGCCTGGAGTACACCGCCGCCGACCTGGTGACCAACCTCAAGCAGCAGTACCCGGCCGGCGCCGTCGACTTCGCGTTCAACGCGCTGCCGGGCGCGGCCGCCGGACTGCTGCTCGGCTGGGGTCCGGTGGCCGCCGTGGTGCTGGCCGGCGTCACCTGGATCTCCTCCTCCGGAGTGATCGCCAAGGTGCTCGGCGACCTCGGCCGGCTCGGCAACCGGGAGACCCCGGTGATCCTCAGCGTCCTGGTGCTGGAGGACCTGTCGATGGCCCTCTACCTGCCGATCCTCACCGCCCTGCTGGCCGGCGCCGGACTGCTCGCCGGCAGCATCACCCTGGCGATCGCCCTCGCCACGGCCGGCGCGGTGCTCTTCGTCGCACTCCGCTACGGCCGGGTGATCTCGAAGTTCGTCTCGCACGACGACCCGGAGAAGCTGCTGCTGGTGGTCTTCGGCCTCACCCTGCTGGTGGCCGGCATCGCCCAGAAGCTGCAGGTGTCGGCTGCGGTCGGCGCCTTCCTGGTCGGCATCGCCCTCTCCGGCGAGGCCGCCGAGGGTGCGCACACGCTGCTCAGCCCGCTGCGGGACCTCTTCGCGGCGGTCTTCTTCGTCTTCTTCGGCCTGAGCACCGACCCGACCTCGATCCCGCCGGTGCTGCTGCCCGCACTGGCCCTCGCGCTCGTCACCGCGCTCACGAAGATCGCCACGGGGTACTGGGCCGCCCGCCGGGCCGGCATCGGACCGCGGGGACGCTGGCGGACGGGCGGAGCGCTGGTCGCCCGCGGCGAGTTCTCCATCGTCATCGCCGGGCTGGCGGTCACCGCCGGCATCGAACCGGACCTCGGCCCGCTGGCCACCGCCTACGTGCTCATCCTGGTGATCGTCGGCCCGCTGGCGGCCCGCTGGACGGAGCCCGCGGCCGGACGCCTGGCCGCACTGCGCACCCGCCGGTGGATGCCGGTCCGGCAACGCGGTGCGGCGCAGCCGGCACCGGACGAGGAAGCGGTGGAGCCCGTGCAGTCCTGACGTACGGTCACCGTGGCGGGTCGGTCCCGTACGGTTCGCCGCATCCGGATTGCGCAGTTCTCCCCAGCCTTCGGCCGGGAGGTGCCTCACGCGCCCCTGGGGGGTGCGCCCAGACCTGCCTGGGGCGCCCTCCGGCTTCGAGTCCGTCAGCCGAGGGCCTTGGGGGGTTCGGTCGGGTGGGGGATCTCGGGGGTGTCCGGGGCTTCGGCGAGGAGGGTGCTGAGGCGGTCGCGGAGGCGGCCGGAGGCGGCCCGCAGGCGTTCGGCGCGGTCGGCGCGGGTCCCGGTCGGCTCCACGGGGACGACCGGGACGCCGTGGGCCTTCGCGGTGGCCACCAGGCTGTCGGCGGCGGCCGGCAGGGCGGCGAGCGCGGTGGCGGCGAACAGGCCGCCGCCGAGCTGCCGCGGCCGCCCGAGCAGTCCGCGGTGGACGATCTCGCAGGGCAGCAGCCGCTCCTCGCGGCCGGCGGCCTCGGCCGCCTCCGCGGCCGCCATCACCAGGGTGAGCAGGCCCTCGGCGGCGCGGGCGACGACCCACTTGCGGCCGGGCACCGGCGGCAGGAACTCCCTGATCCGGTCGACCTCCTTGTCGAGGACGACGTCGGGCAGCAGGTCGAGCGTGGAGTGCAGGCGCAGTTCCTGCACCTTCGTCCAGGGGACGTCCTCGCCGTCGAAGCCGACCTTCTCCGGGCCGAAGGCGACCTGGCCGAGCCCGTCCAGCTGGTGGAGCAGCCAGACCGCCGGTCCGGGGACGCGCGGGTGGCGGCCGATCAGGGCGGCGATCGACACCTCCCAGTCCTCGGTGGCCGGTGCCTCGGGCGGCGGCAGGGTGGCGAGCGCCCGCCGGACCCAGTCGCCCTCGCCGACGACGTTGCGGGCCTTGGCCCGGCCGGTCCGCGCGGCCGTGCCGAGCGCCGTGCCGGCCCGGCGGCCGAATTCCTGCGCGCCGTCGCGCACCCCCATGTCCCGCTCCCCCTCGGCCGGATGACGTCCTGTCCAGTCTGCCCGAACGTCAGGGACCGGGACGCTCCGGTGGGGCGGGTCGGCCGTCCGCGGCCCGGGCGCTCTCCGCGGCGCGGGCGAGCAGTACGCCGCGCTCGCGGGCGTTGCGGGTGAGGCCGGCGGCGCGGGTGAACTCGGCGGCGGCCTCGCCGTGCCGACCGAGCCTGGCCAGCAGGTCGCCGCGGACGCCGGGCAGCAGGTGGTAGCCGCGCAGGGCGGGTTCGTCGGCGAGTTCGTCGGCCAGGTCGAGGCCGGTCTGCGGGCCGAAGGCCATGCCGAGCGCGACGGCCCGGTTGAGGTCGACCACCGGTGAGGGGCTGCGGGTGGCGAGGGCGGTGTAGAGGGCGGCGATCCGCACCCAGTCGGTCTGTCCGGCGGTGCCGGCCCGGGCGTGGCAGGCGGCGATGGCGGCCTGCAGGGCGTACGGGCCGGGCGGGGTGCCCTGCTCGGCGGCGAGGGCCTCGGCACGGTCGTGGGCGGCGAGGCCGCGGTGGATCAGCAGCCGGTCCCAGCGGCTGCGGTCCTGGTCGAGCAGCAGAACCGGCTCACCGCCCGGGCCGGTGCGGGCGGGGGTGCGGGAGGCCTGGATCTCCATCAGGGCGATCAGGCCGTGCACCTCGGGTTCGCGGGGCATCAGGCCGGTGAGCACGCGGCCGAGCCGCATCGCCTCCTCGCAGAGGGCGGGCCGCATCCAGTCGTCGCCGGCGGTGGCGGCGTAGCCCTCGTTGAAGACGAGGTAGACGACTTCGAGCACCGAGGCGAGCCGCGGGGCGAGTTCCTCGCCCTCCGGCACCTCGAAGGGGACTTCGGCCTTGGCGAGGGTGCGCTTGGCACGGACGATCCGCTGGGCGACGGTGGCCTCGGCGGTGAGGAAGGCGCGGGCGATCTCCTCGGTGGACAGGCCGCCGAGCAGCCGCAGGGTGAGGGCGACCCGGGCCTCGGTGGAGAGCACCGGGTGGCAGGCGGTGAAGACCAGCCGGAGCAGGTCGTCCTCGATCTCGTCGGCGAGGACGGCCTGCTCCGGCTGCGGGCCCTGCGGCGGGTCGGTCTCCAGGTCGTGGCCGACGAGGCGGAGCTTCTCGGCGAGCCCGGCCTCGCGGCGGATCCGGTCGACGGCGCGGCGGCGGGCGGTGACGGTGAGCCAGGCGCCCGGGTTGTCGGGCACGCCGGCCTCGGGCCACTGTTCCAGGGCGGCGACCAGCGCGTCCTGGGCGGCCTCCTCGGCGAGGCCGACGTCGCGGACCAGCCGGGCCAGGCCGGCGATGATCCTGGCCGATTCGATCCGCCAGACCGCTTCGACGGTGCGGTGGGTGTCGGGTGCCGTCACAGCTCCCCATCACAGCAGTCCGGGGCCGCCCGCGGCCAGCGCGGCGCGGCCCCGGACGGGCCGGGACGGGGTCAGCCGGTGATCGGCTTCTGGTGCTCGTCGCGCCAGGCCTGCTCCTTGGCGGCGTCCTCCGGGTTGAGGATCTCGGCCGGGAAGTCGGAGGCCTCGAAGACCTTGCGGAGCTCCAGCACCGCGCCGTCCTCGAACGGGGCGCGGCCGGCCCACTCCAGGGCCTCCTCGCGGGAACTGACGTCGAGCACCCAGAAGCCGGCGATGAGTTCCTTGGTCTCGGCGAAGGGCCCGTCGGTGACGGTGGCCTTCCCGCCCTTGAAGGTGAGCCGGGCGCCGTTGGAGCTGGGGTGCAGGCCGTCGGCGGCGAGCATGATGCCGGCCTTGATCAGTTCCTCGTTGAACCGGTTCATCGCGTCCATCGCCTCCTTGGTCGGCATGACGCCGGCCTCGGAGTCCTCGTTGGCCTTGACGATCAGCATGAAGCGCATGGTGGTGCCTTCCTCGGTGTCGGACTCCGCCCGGTGCGGGCCGGGGCGCCGGTCGTTCCGGCTTCCGTCTGTGCGTCGAACGGGACGGGCCCGGATCGACACGGCCGCGGAAATATTTCTGAGGATTCCTCCGCCGGGCCGTCAGCGGTGCTCGCGGCGGGGTTCGACGGCGTTCTGCAGGCGGTCCCACTCGGCGATGTCGGGGTGGTGGAGGTCGAAGGCGGGGCTCTCCGAGCGGATCCGGGGCAGTGCGGCGAAGTTGTGCCGCGGCGGCGGGCAGGAGGTCGCCCACTCCAGCGAGCGGGCGAAGCCCCAGGGGTCGTCCTCGGCGACCTTCTCGCCGTACTTGGCGGTCTTCCAGACGTTGTAGAGGAACGGCAGGATCGACAGGCCGAGCAGGAACGAGCCCACGGTGGAGAGGCTGTTCAGCGCGGTGAAGCCGTCCCCGGCGAGGTAGTCGGCGTAGCGGCGGGGCATGCCCTCGGCACCCAGCCAGTGCTGGACGAGGAAGGTGGTGTGGAAGCCGATGAACAGCGTCCAGAAGCAGATCTTGCCGAGCCGTTCGTCGAGCATCTTGCCGGTCATCTTGGGCCACCAGAAGTGGAAGCCGGCGAACATCGCGAAGACGACGGTGCCGAAGACCACGTAGTGGAAGTGGGCGACGACGAAGTACGAGTCGGAGACCTGGAAGTCGATCGGTGGGGAGGCCAGCAGCACGCCGGTGAGGCCGCCGAACAGGAAGGTGACGAGGAAGCCGATGCTCCAGAGCATCGGGGTCTCGAAGCTGAGCGAGCCGCGCCACATGGTGCCGACCCAGTTGAAGAACTTCACCCCGGTCGGGACGGCGATCAGCAGGGTCATGAACGAGAAGAAGGGCAGCAGCACCTGCCCGGTCACGAACATGTGGTGGGCCCAGACGGTGACCGACAGGCCGGTGATGGCGATGGTGGCCGCGATCAGGCCGGTGTAGCCGAAGATCGGCTTGCGGCTGAAGACCGGGATGACCTCGGTCACGATGCCGAAGAACGGCAGCGCGATGATGTACACCTCGGGGTGCCCGAAGAACCAGAACAGGTGCTGCCAGAGGATCGGGCCGCCGTTGGCCGGGTCGAAGACGTGCGCCCCGAACTTGCGGTCGGCCTCCAGGGCGAACAGCGTGGCGGCCAGCACCGGGAACGCGAAGAGCACCAGGATGCTGGTGAAGAGGACGTTCCAGACGAAGATCGACATCCGGAAGACGGTCATGCCGGGCGCCCGCAGGCAGGCGATGGTGGTGATGAAGTTGACCGCGCCGAGGATGGTGCCGAAGCCGGACAGCGCCAGACCCATGATCCACATGTCGCCGCCGATGCCGGGCGAGTGGACCACGCCGGAGAGCGGCGTGTAGGCGAACCAGCCGAAGTCGGCGGCGCCGTCCGGGGTGAGGAAGCTGCCGACGACGATGATCGAGCCGAGCAGGTAGAGCCAGTAGGCGAGCGCGTTGAGCCGGGGGAAGGCCACGTCCGGGGCGCCGATCTGCAGCGGCATGATCCAGTTGGTGAAGCCGGCGAACAGCGGGGTCGCGAACATCAGCAGCATGATCGTGCCGTGCATGGTGAACAGCTGGTTGTACTGCTCGTTCGACACGATCTGGGTGCCCGGCTGGGCCAGCTCGGCCCGCATCACCAGGGCCATCACGCCGCCGATCAGGAAGAAGGCGAACGAGGTGGTCAGGTAGAGCGTGCCGATCTGCTTGTGGTCGGTGGTGGTCAGCCAGCCCACCAGCTTGCGTCCGCGGCCACCGCGGCGGGCCGAGCCGAAACCGCGGCGGGGCTCACGCGGCGGGGGCCGGTGCTCGGTGTCGGTCGGGAGAATCGTCACTGCACCACTCCTCCGCGCCAGGCCCACCGGCCGTTCAACGGGTAACCGGCCCATCAGTACCAGCCGGGTCCCCGGACGGACGGAGGCGCGCCGGAGCGGTGGACGGAGTCACCCGCTTCGCCCTGGGAGGTCGGGATCACCTCAGGGGCGCGTGGTAACCTCACGCGCCCCTGGTGGCCCTCCCGCCCCCGGGGAGCGGGGTGCCCGAGCCGTCAGCGGCCGGCCATGCGTTCCAGGCGGGCGATGCGTTCGGGCATCGGGGGGTGGGTGGAGAAGAGCTTGGCGCCGACCTCGCCGGGCCGGAACGGGTTGGCGATCATCATGTGGCTGGCCGTCTGCAGCTGGGGCTCGGGCGGCAGCGGCAGGCGCTGGGTGCCGGTCTCCAGCTTGCGCAGTGCGCTGGCGAGGGCGAGCGGGTCGCCGGTGATCCGGGCGCCGTCGGCGTCGGCCTGGTACTCGCGGGAGCGGCTGACGGCCAGCTGGATCAGCGCGGCGGCGATCGGCCCGAGGATCATGATCATCAGCATGCCGACCAGGCCGGGGCCCTCGTCGTCGTCGCTGCGGCCGACCGGGATCAGCCAGGCGAAGTTCACCAGGAACATCACCACCGAGGCGAGTGCGCCGGCGACCGAGGAGATCAGGATGTCCCGGTTGTAGACGTGGCTGAGCTCGTGGCCGATGACGCCGCGCAGCTCGCGCTCGTCGAGCAGCTGCAGGATGCCGTCGGTGCAGCAGACCGCGGCGTTGCGCGGGTTGCGGCCGGTGGCGAAGGCGTTCGGTGCCGGGGTCGGCGAGATGTAGAGCCGGGGCATCGGCTGGCGGGCCGAGGTGGAGAGCTCCCGGACGATCCGGTAGAGCTGCGGGGCCTCGATCTCGCTCACCGGCCGGGCCCGCATCGCCCGCAGGGCGAGCTTGTCGCTGTTCCAGTACGCGTAGGCGTTGGTGGCGATCGCGATGACCAGGGCGACCAGCAGCCCGGTGCGTCCGAAGAAGCTGCCGATCAGCAGGATCAGTGCCGACAGGCCGCCGAGAAGTACGGCCGTCCTCAACCCGTTGTGCTGGCGGTGCACGGCAGGCCCTCCGTGGTGGTGCGACGGGGAGCCCGGTGGCGGCGCCCTCGTGGGAATCAACGGAAGGATGCCGCTCGTTCGTTCCCCGCCGCACGTCGGGCGGGCCGCCCGGGTGCCCCCCGGACGGTCAGAACAGACTGCCCCCGACCACCTGCAGGACCAGCTGCGGAGCGACCGAGAGCACCACCGCGCCGCCCGCGGTGAGCGCCAGCGCGGCCGCCAGCGGACCGGGGGTGCGGACCGCGCGGACCTCGGCCCCGGCCTCCGCCGGGGCGAACAGCCGGGCCGTCCACAGCAGGTAGTAGTAGAGGGCGATCACCACGTTGACCGCCATCACGACGGCCAGCCAGCCCAGCTTCGCGTCGACGGCGGCGCGGAAGACCACGACCTTGCCGAACAGGCCGATCACACCGGGCGGCAGGCCGGCCAGGCAGAGCAGGAAGAAGGCCATCGCGAGGGCGCTCCACCGGCCGCGGGCGAACAGTCCGCGGTGGTCGTCCAGCCGGGTGCCGGCCGTCCTGGCCACCACGGCGGCGACGCCGAACGCGCCCAGGTTGACCACGCCGTAGATCAGCGCGTACGCGACGGTCGCGCCGAGCGGCTGCGGCGAGCCCTGGTAGCCGGCGGCGGCCAGCGGGACGAGCAGGTAGCCGGCCTGGCCGACCGAGGACCAGGCGAGCAGCCGCACCGCGCTGAACGGGGTGTCGCCGCGCTGCCGGACGGCGGCGACGTTGCCGGCCGTCATGGTCAGCGCGGCCAGCACCGCCAGCACCAGGCCCCAGGTGTGCCCGTACGGGTGGAAGGCGATCGTGGTGACCAGGGCGAGCCCGGCCAGGCCCGCCGCCTTGCCGACCACCGAGAGGTAGCCGGCCACCGGGATCGGCGCGGCGGTGTAGGTGTCGGGCAGCCAGAAGTGGAAGGGCACGGCCGCGACCTTGAAGGCGAAGCCGACCAGGGTGAGCACCGCGCCGGCCTCGGCCAGCGGCTTCAGCTGCCCGGGCACGTGGGTCAGGCCGTCGGCGATCGCCACGAGGTGGATCGAGCCGGTCGCGGCGTAGACGAAGCCGACGCCGAGCAGCATCACGGCGGTCGCGGTGACCGAGGAGAGGAAGAACTTCAGCGCGCCCTCGGCGCCGCGGCCGTCCCGGCGCAGCGCGACCAGGGCGAAGGCCGGCAGCGAGGCCACCTCCAGGGCGATGATCAGCGTCGCCAGGTCGCGGGAGGCGGGCAACAGGACGGCGCCGGAGGCGCTGGAGAGCAGCAGGAACCAGTACTCGCCGCCGGGCAGCCGCTCCTCGTCCACGGTGTGCAGGGAGAGCAGGACGGCGATCAGCGCGCCGCCGAGCGCGAGCAGCTGGAAGGCGAGCGCGAAGTGGTCGGCGGTGTAGCTGCACGCCCCGCCGGCCGCCTTCAGGCAGAAGGTGGAGCGGGCGTCGCCGCGCACCAGCGGCAGCATCGACAGCAGGGCCAGCAGCAGGCCCGCGGCCGAGGCCCAGCCCAGGACGCGCTTCTGGCGGGCCGGCAGGAAGAGGTCCGCGACCAGCACGGCGAGTGCGGCGAGCGCCGCGACCAGCGGCGGCGCGACGGCCACCCAGTCGACGGACTGGATGAGGCCGCCGGGGTCGGCGACGGCGAGTGGGTTCATGGCGGGCTGCCCCAGGAGAGGAGATCCGAGCGGGGTGCTGATCACGGCTCAGCCACCCCCGAGCAGGTGCTTGACGGCCGGGTCGGACAGGCTGAGCAGCAGGGCCGGCCAGACGCCGGCGACCAGGGTGAGCGCGGCCAGCGGTGTCCAGCTGGCCGCCTCGTACGCCTTGATGTCGGGCAGCTCGGTGACGAGTGCGGGCTGCTTCGGGTCGCCCATGCAGACCCGGCGGACGACGACCAGCAGGTAGCCGGCGGTCAGCAGGGTGCCGAGGCCGGCCAGCACCATGTAGGTGACGAACGCGGGCCGGGAGAGCCCGGCGGCCGGGTCGAAGGCGCCGAACATGGCGAGCAGCTCGCCCCAGAAGCCGGCCAGGCCGGGCAGGCCGAGGCTGGCGACGGCGGCGAAGGCGAGCAGCGCGCCGATCCGCGGGGCCCGGCCGTACAGGGCGGCGCCGGTGGCGCCGGCCAGGGTGTCCAGGTCGGAGGTGCCGTAGCGGTCCTTGACCGCGCCGACGAGGAAGAAGAGCAGGCCGGTGATCAGGCCGTGGGCGATGTTGCCGAACAGCGCGCCGTTCACCCCGGCGGGGGTGAGCGTGGCGATGCCGAGCAGCACGAAGCCCATGTGGCCGACCGAGGAGTAGGCGATGAGGCGCTTGAGGTCGCCCTTGGCGCCCTGGCGGGCCAGGGCGAGGCAGGCCAGCGAGCCGTAGAGGATGCCGACGGCGGCGAACGCGCCCAGGTAGGGGGCGAAGGTCGCGGCGCCCTCGGGGACGACCGGCAGCAGCACCCGGACGAGGCCGTAGGTGCCCATCTTCAGCAGCACGCCGGCCAGCAGCACCGAGCCGACGGTCGGTGCGGCGGTGTGCGCGTCCGGCAGCCAGCTGTGCAGCGGCCAGGCGGGGGCCTTCACGGCGAGGCCGACCAGGATCGCGAGGGCCGCGACCACCTGGGTGGTGTGGCTCAGTCCGGCGCCGTGGGCGGCGGCCAGCCGGGTCATGTCGAAGGTGCCGGCGTTGAAGCCGATCAGCAGGAAGCCGAGCAGCATCACGGCCGAGCCGAGCAGCGTGTACAGGATGAACCGGTTGGCGGCCGGCACCTTCGCGCCGCTGCCCCAGCGGGCGATCAGGAAGTACATCGGGATCAGCACGACCTCGAACGCCACGAAGAACAGCACCAGGTCGAGCACCGCGAAGGTCGCCAGCATGCCGACCTCCAGCAGGAGCAGCAGGCCGGTGAACGACCGCGCGGAGGGCACGCCCTCGCCGGCGGGCAGCCGGCGGGTGGAGTACAGCGCGCAGAGGAAGGTCAGCAGCGCGGTGAGGACGAGCAGCGGCAGCGAGATGCCGTCCACGCCGAGGTGCAGCCGGACGTCGATCGCCGGGATCCAGCGGACGTTCGTGACGGCCTGCATCACGGCGGGGCGGTCCTGGTCGAAGCCGACCGCCAGGGCCACGGCGAGCGCCAGGGTCGCGCCGGTGACGCCGGTGCCGAACCGCAGGGCGCGGCGGTCGGCGGCGGCGCGGTCGGCCCCGAACGGGACGAGGGTGGCGGCGGCGCCGGCCAGCGGCAGCAGCAGGAGGGCGATGAGGACTGCGTTCATCGGGGGCTCCAGGTTCGTGCTGCGGCGGGTCGGGTCGGGTGCGGGCTGCGGGTCATGTGCCGACCGCCACCAGGACGGCGAGCAGGACGGCCCCGGCGAGCAGCGCGCTGAGGTAGCTCTGGGCGTTGCCGGTCTGGGCCCGGCGGACGAGCCAGCCGAGGGCGTTGGTGCCGTTGCCGGCGCCGCGGACGTACGTCTCGACGACCTCGCGGTCGAGGAAGTTCACCAGCCGGGCGGCGGCCGCGGTCGGGCGGACGAACAGCGTGCTGTACAGCCGGTCGACGCCGAAGCCGTGCTGGGCGAACCGGTGCACCGGGCCGAGCAGCAGCCGGCCGGGATCGGGCACGGCCCCGGCGGTGGCTGCCTGCCGGGCCCCGGCCGCCCGCCAGGCGGCGTAGGCGATCAGGACGCCGGCCAGCGCCAGGCCGGTGCCGGTGACCGAGGTGGCCGGGGTCGGGCGCAGCGAGCCGCCGTCGAGCAGCGAGGGCAGCCAGCCGTCGCGCAGCCCGAGCAGGCCGAAGGCCATGGTCGGGACGGCGAGCACCCAGAGCGGCCAGCGCATCGCGGCGGGCTCGGCGGTGGCCGGGTCGGCCTCGTCGATCTCGGGCGAGTACGGGGCGCCGGCCTCGGCGGCGGCCGCACCGGCGGTCGGCGCCGCGGCGGCGCGGCCGTGGAAGGCGACCAGCCAGAGCCGGGTGGAGTAGGCGGCGGTGAGCAGCGCGGTGAGGCCGGCCGCGACCAGGACGATCCAGCCGGCCGCCTCGGGCACCGCCGAGGCGGGGCCGACGCCGCGGGTGAGCGCCTCGCCGTGGGCGGCGTGCTCGGCGGCGGTGAACACCGACTCCTTGGAGAAGAAGCCGGTGAACGGCGGCAGGCCCATCAGCGCGACCAGGCCGATGCCCATCGCCCAGTAGGCGTCCGGCACCCGCTTGCGCAGGTCGGGCATCCGGGACATCGCGGAGATCGAGTTGGTGTGCGCGGCGTGGATGACCACGCCGGCGGTGAGGAAGAGCAGGGCCTTGAAGACGCCGTGGCCGACCAGGTAGAAGACGGCCGAGTCGCGGTCGCCGGAGGCGAGGGCGCCGGCCATGTAGCCGAGCTGGCCGACGGTCGAGTAGGCGAGCACCCGCTTGAGGTCGTCCTGGGCGAGGGCGCAGAGCGCCGAGCCGACCATGGTGACGGCCGCCATCGCGGCGAGCACCACCAGGGCGGCGGCGGAGAGCAGGAAGACCGGCATCAGCCGGGCGACCAGGTAGATGCCGGCCGCGACCATGGTCGCGGCGTGGATCAGCGCGGAGACCGGGGTGGGGCCGGCCATCGCGTCGGGGAGCCAGGTGTGCAGCGGGAACTGCGCGCTCTTGCCGGCGACGCCGCCGAGCAGCAGCAGGGCGGCCAGGGTGGGGTGGCCGAGCCGTCCCTCGGTCGCGGCGGCCAGCACGTCGGTGATCCGGAAGCTGCCGGCGTCGGCGCCGAGCACGAAGATGCCGAACACGAACGGCACGTCGCCGAGCTTGGTGACCAGGAAGGCCTTGAGCGAGGCGGAGCGGGCGTCCTCGGTCTCCCAGTGGTGGCCGATCAGGAAGTACGAGCAGATGCCCATGATCTCCCAGGCGACCAGCAGCACGATCAGGTCGCCGGAGTAGAGCACCAGGAACATCGCCGCGGTGAACAGGGAGACCAGCGCCGCGTACGAGGGGTAGCGGGGGTCGTCCTTGAGGTACGCGGTGGAGTAGATCTGCACCAGGGTGGCGACCAGGCCGACCAGCAGCGAGATCAGGACGGAGAAGCCGTCCAGGTGGAGGGCGAGCGAGACGTCGGGGCCGCCGGTCGGGGTGAGCCGGGTGGCGGCGTCGAGGCTCCGCCCGGTGCCGAGCTGCAGGGCGACGACCACGGCGAGCACCGCGGAGGCGGCGACCGGCAGGACGGCCAGCGGCCGGGCGAGGCCGGGGTACTTCTTGCCGGTGGCGAGGCCCGCGGCCGCGCCGAGCGCGGGCAGGGCGGGGACGAGGAGGGGCAGGGCGAGGTTCATGCGGCCCGGCCCTCCGGCTCGGTCGCGGCGGCCTCGGGGGCCGCCTCGGACGGGTCGCCGAGCAGGGTGAGCCGGTCGACGTCGGCGGTGCCGCGGGTGCGGAAGACCAGCAGCACGATGGCGAGGCCGAGGCCGATCTCGGCCGCGGCGACCGTGATGGTGAAGAGGGTGAGCGCCTGTCCGGCGTGGACGGCGTCGCGCAGCCAGGCGTCGAAGGCGACCAGGTTGAGGTTGACGGCGTTGAGCATCAGCTCGACGGACATCAGCACCAGGACGACGTTGCGCCGGGCGAGCACGCCGTAGACGCCGACGCAGAACAGCAGCGCGGCGAGGACGGCTGGGTAGACGAGGTGCATCGGCGTCAGCGCTCCTGCGCGGGGGCGGTCGGGGCGGTGGGCGGGGCGGTGGACGGAGCGGTCGGACCGGCCGGAGCGGTCGCCGCGGGGGCGGCGGGCCGGCCGACGGGCTTGCCGGCGCGCAGCTTCCCGGCGCGCGGCCGGGGCAGCGTGCCGGAGGTGCTGCGGGAGAGCACGATCGCGCCGACCAGCGCGGCCAGCAGCAGCACCGACAGCGCCTCGAAGGGCAGCACCCAGTGGCGGAAGAGGTACTCGCCGGTGGCGCGGGTGGAGCCGCCGCCCGCGGTGAGGTCGATCCAGCTGGTGCGGAAGGCGTCGGCGACGAGGGTGACCAGGGTGCCGGCGGCGGCCAGCGCCACCAGCAGGGCCGCCCAGCGGTTGCCGGAGTCGGCGTCCGGCGAGCGGCCGATCGGCGCCCGGGTGAGCATCAGGCCGAACAGCACCAGCACGACCACCGAGCCGAGGTAGATCAGCACCTGCACCCAGGCGATGAACTCGGCGGTGAGCAGCAGGAACTCCACGGCGAGCCCGCCGAGCGCGACGACCAGCCAGAGCGCGGCGTGCACCAGCTGCTTGGTGGTCACCGAGACGACGGCGGCACCGAGCACGGCCAGGCCGACGAGCAGGAAGACGACCTCGGCCCCGGTCGGGGAGAGGAAGGACCGGGCGGCCGGCTCCAGCGAGCCGGTGGCGGCGAGCAGGGTGCTCATGCGTCCTCACCCTCCTGTGCGGCCGCGGCGGCCAGCTTCTCGGCCGCCTTGCGGGCGGTCGCGATCTCCTTGGGCTCCTCGGCGGCGGGGTCGAGGGCGGGCGGCGCGGGCACCGTCCACATCCACTCGCGCAGCCGGTCCCGTTCGTGGGTGAGCTCCAGGATGTCGGTCTCCGCGTACTCGAACTCCGGGGACCAGAACAGCGCGTCGAAGGGGCAGACCTCGATGCAGATGCCGCAGTACATGCAGAGCGAGAAGTCGATCGCGAAGCGGTCGAGCACGTTGCGGGTGCGGGCGCGGGCGTTCGGGTCGGCGGCGGGCAGCGTCTCCTTGTGGGAGTCGATGTAGATGCACCAGTCCGGGCACTCGCGCGCGCAGAGCATGCAGACCGTGCAGTTCTCCTCCAGCAGCGCGATGACGCCGCGGGAGCGCGGCGGCAGCACGGGCTGCACCTCGGGGTACTGCGCGGTGACGCTCTTGCGCGTCATGGTCCGCAGGGTGACGGCCAGGCCCTTGGCGAGGCCGGTGCCGGGGATGTTGAGAGCCATCAGGAGATCGCCACCTTGACGATGCCGGTGAGGGCCAGCTGGACGAGCGCGAGCGGGATCAGCACCGTCCACGCGAAGCGCATCAGCTGGTCCTCGCGCAGCCGCGGGTAGGTGACCCGGATCCAGATCACCACGAAGGCCAGCGCGAAGGTCTTGAGCAGCGTCCACAGCCAGCCGAGCGAGTCCGGCAGCGGGCCGTGCCAGCCGCCGAGGAAGAGCACCGTGGTCAGGCCGGAGACCACCAGGATGCCCGCGTACTCGGAGAGCAGGAAGAGCGCGAACCGCAGGCCGGTGTACTCGGTGTAGGCGCCGAAGATGATCTCCGAGTCGGCGATCGGCATGTCGAACGGCGGCCGCTGGAGCTCGGCGAGGCCGGCGGTGAAGAAGACGAAGGCGCCGATCGCCTGCCACGGGATCCACCACCAGTGGAAGGCGTCCACGATCCCGGGCAGCGACACCGTGCTGGCGGCCATCGCCACCGAGGCGGCCGCGAGCAGCATCGGCAGCTCGTACGACATCAGCTGGGCGGCCGTGCGCAGGCCGCCGAGCAGCGAGAACTTGTTGGCGGAGGCCCAGCCGGCCATCAGCGAGCCGAGCACGCCGATGCCCATCACGGCCAGCACGAAGAAGATGCCGGCGTCGATCGCCTGGCCGACGAAGCCGTTCGGGCCGACCGGGATCACCAGCAGCACCAGCAGGTAGGGCAGCAGGGCGACGGCCGGGGCGATCCGGAAGATCCGCCGGTCGGCACCGGCCGGGACGACGTCCTCCTTCTGCGCGAACTTGACGCCGTCGGCGATGAGCTGGGCCCAGCCGTGGAAGCCGCCGGCGTACATCGGGCCGAGGCGGCCCTGCATGTGCGCCATGACCTTGTGCTCGGTCTGGCCGATCACCAGCGGCAGTACCAGGAAGACCACCAGGGTGGCGACGCAGCGCAGCAGCGTGTCGAGGAGGTTCACGCGCCGTCTCCGTCCTGGCCGGGGGTCTGCGGGGTGTCGGGGTCCTGCGGGGCTTCGGGCCCGGCGGGCTCGGGCTTCGCGGGCTCGGGCTTCGCGGGCTCCGCCGGGGATTCGTCGTGGGCCGGGACGGGTGCGTGCCAGGGTGCGTCCGAGGACTGCGTCCGGGCGGTCCGGCGCGGCCGCTCCTCGGCGGGGGCCGCGGGTGCGGCGGGTGCCTCGGGCTGGGCCGCGGGTGCCTCGGGTGCGGTCTGGCTGACCGAACCCTCGCTGATCGAACGGGTCCGCCGCGGCCGGTCGGCCCGGACGGGGGCGCCCTCGGCCCCGGCGGCGGCCGCACGGGGACCGGCTCCGGCGGCGCGGGGGGCGGCGCCGGCCGCGCGCGGGGTGCGGGCGGCCCGGGCCGGGCGCTCGGCCACCGGCGGCAGGGTGCCCTTGAGCGGGCCCCACTCGTTGGGGTCGGGCACGCCGGGAGGCTGCATCTTGCGGCGGGCGGGGCCGTCGCCGTGGTCGGACTCGCCGGGCTCCTTCGCGCCGGGCCAGGCCTTGGCGACCCGGGCGGCGAGCACGAAGTCCTTGCGCAGCGGGTGGCCCTCGAAGCCGTCCGGCAGCAGCAGGGTGACCAGGTGCGGGTGGTCGGCGAAGTCGATGCCGAACATCTCGTGGGTCTCCCGCTCGTGCCAGGCCGCGCCGGCGTACACGCCGACGGCGGTGGGCAGGGCGGCCTTCTCGCGCGGCACCCGGGTGCGCACCAGCAGGTGGCGGACGGCGCCGGGGGTGGCGACGTCGGCGAGGTGGACGGAGACGGAGAAGCCCTCGGCGAGCTCGTCGACGGCGCTCAGCCAGTCGAAGTAGCTGAGTCCGAGGCCGTCGCGGGCGGCGGTCAGCGCCTCGATCCAGTGCTCGGCCGGGACGTCGACGGTCAGCAGGCCGTACGCCTCGGTGGCGCTCGCCCAGGGGCCGATCCCGGCGGCCGTCCGCTCGGCCGGGGTCGGCTCGGCGGCGGGCTGCTCGGCCGCGGGCTGCCCGGCGGGGGCGTCCGCGGCAACGGCGGGCTCGGCGCCCGGCACCGGCTCGGTCCCGGGCTGCTCGGGGGTGGTCACTGCGCGCCCTCCGGTCCGGCGACCAGCCCGCGGCGGAGCGCGGAGGCGGGCGCGGTGTAGCGCTGCGGCAGCGACTCGGCGGCGATCTTCTCCTGGAGCTTGAGGATGCCCTGGAGCAGCGCCTCGGGCCGCGGCGGGCAGCCCGGCACGTAGACGTCGACCGGGACGATCTGGTCGACGCCCTTGGTCACGGAGTACGAGTCCCAGTACGGGCCGCCGGAGTTGGAGCAGGCGCCGAAGGAGATCACGTACTTGGGCTCGGGCATCTGCTCGTAGAGCCGCTTGACGGCCGGGGCCATCTTGTCGGTGACCGTGCCGGAGACGATCATCAGGTCGGCCTGGCGGGGGCCGGGCGCGAACGGGATGACTCCCATCCGGATGAAGTCGTGCTTGGCCATCGACGCGGCGATGAACTCGATCGCGCAGCAGGCGAGGCCGAAGTTGAAGCACCAGAGGCTGTAGCGGCGGCCCCAGTTGAGGACCACCTTGACCGGGTCCGGCGCGAGCCGGGCCAGCGGGCCGAGCCGGCGCGGCTCGACGGCGCCCGGGTGGGCCGGGTCGGGGATGCCGAGCGGCACGGGGCCGTCGCCGCCGTGCGCGTGGGCGTGGGTCACGTCCATTCCAGAACGCCCTTCTTCCAGGCGTAGAGCAGTCCGACCGCGAGGAAGCCGATGAAGACGAACATCTCCACCAGCGTCGCCGCCCCGTACCCCGCGGCGGCGAAGACCGTCGCCCACGGGAAGAGGTAGATCGCGTCGACCGCGAAGATCACGTAAAGGAAGGCGTAGACGTAGTAGCGGATGTGGATCTGCGCCCACCCCTCGCCGACCGGGTCCACTCCGCACTCGTACGCCAGCAGCTTCTCCGGCGAGTACACCACCGGGCGCAGCAGGCGGTTGGCGGTGAACGACACCGCGACGAACAGCACGCCGACGACGGCGAGCATGCCCACCGCCGCGTACGCGTCGAAGTAGCCACTGCCCGCGGCAGGGCCGGCAGCAGCCAGCTGCCCCTCCATGCGTTCGCCTCCACATCGGCCGGGCCCGCCGCGCGGCGGGATCCGATCTCTTTACGCGCTCATAACCATTACTCAGGCGTGAGTCTAAGTGCACCGCTCGTCTACTCCTGAACCCGCCCGATCCGCAAGACGCATGCTGGACACCCGCCCCGCCGGCACCGCCCGGAGCGGGTGTCCCGGGGGTGGGGTTAACCCCCGGGCGGGGACGGCGTCCACCCCCATGGCGGCGGCCCGCGGCGACCCGCGATGCTGGTCGGGCAGCGGACGGCGGGGCGCCGAGGGGGCGCCCGGTCCGCCGGCGGTGACGGGGCGAGGTCCGTCGGGAGGGCGGTGCACGGATGAAGGACCAGGTCGGCCAGGAGGAGAAGGCGGCCCGGCCCTCGCTGTACGGGCGGCAGCTGTGGCTGCAGGTGCAGCACATGCTGCTGAACCTGCCGCTCGGCATCGCCGGCTTCGTCTTCACGGTGGTGACGCTGTGCGTGGGCCTGGGCCTGGCGGTGACGGTGCTCGGCCTGCCGCTGCTGGCCGCGGGCCTGGCCGGCAGCCGCTGGCTGGGGGCGCTGGCCCGGCGGCGGGCCCGGGCCGCGCTGGGCTCGGACGTGCCGGACGCCGCCCCGCTGGCGCCGGTGCGGCCGGGGCCGGCGGGCTGGGTGGTGGCCTGTCTGACGGACGGGCTGAGCTGGCGCTCGGTGCTGTTCGGGGTGCTGCTGCTGCCGTGGGGGATCATCGGCTTCGCCGTGACGCTGGTGCTCGTCCTGGTCGGCTGGCCGGTGCTGCCGTGGGCGATGCGGGGGCTGGCGGCGGTCGAACGGATGCTGGTCGGGTTGCTGCTGTGCCCGAACGCGCTGACCGAGCGGGTGCGGGAGCTGGAGGAGGACCGCGGCGCGGTGGTCGACACCGCGGCGGCGGACCTGCGCCGGATCGAGCGGGACCTGCACGACGGCGCCCAGGCCCGGCTGGTGGCGCTGGCGATGGACCTCGGCCTGGCCCGGGAGCGGCTCTCCGAGAGCCGGACGCCGGAGGAGGTCGCGGGGGCCGCGCGGATGGTGGACGCGGCGCACGGCGAGGTGAAGCTGGCCCTGCGGGAGCTGCGGGACCTCGCCCGGGGCATCCACCCGGCGGTGCTCACCGACCGCGGGCTGGACGCCGCGCTCTCGGCGGTGGCGGCCCGCTGCACGGTGCCCGGCGGGGTGAAGGTGCACGTCGACCTGAAGGGGGCCGAGCGGCCGGACCCGGCGGTCGAGGGGATCGCCTACTTCACGGTCAGCGAACTGCTCACCAATGTCTCCAAGCACGCCGGGGCGCGGACGGCGACGGTGGACGCCTGGCGGTCCGGCGACCGGCTGATGCTGGTGGTGCAGGACGACGGCCGGGGCGGGGCTGACCTGCGCACCGGCAGCGGTCTGGCGGGGCTGGCCGAGCGGGTGGGCGCGGTGGACGGGGTTTTCCTGGTGGAGAGCCCGGCCGGCGGCCCGACCTCGGTGACGGTCGAGCTGCCCTGGCGGACGCGGGCCGCCCGGACCTGACCGGCCCCACGGCGTGTCTTCGAGGGCGGTCGGGCACACAGGGGCGCATGGGGCCCTGGATCAACCACCCGACCGCCCTTCGCCGACATGCCCGAGCGCCGAGCAGCCGATCGCCGGAGGGCCGGGCGTTGGAGGGCCCGGCGGCCGCCACCCTTGCGCGGTGCGGTCGCCGGGCCCGGCCCCGGTGGCGGGGGTCAGCCGCCGGTCGGCACCCGGAGCCTCGGCCCGGTGGGGCGCGGGCCGGCCGGGGACGGTCGGGTGGGTTCCTTCTTCGGGCGCACCGGGGCTCCTCCCGAGGCTGTGCGCGGGCGCGACGGACAGGTCGACTTCGTCAGCATTTCAGCTGTATGTCCGAATCACCGCCGCGGCGCGCCCGAGCGCGCCGCACCTGCCCGGCTCATGCCTCCAGCAGGGCGAACAGCTCCTCCCACCGGTCCAGCACCCGCTCCGGCGAGTACCGCACGATCGCCTCCCGGGCCCGCGCCCCCATGGTGTCGCGCAGCTCGTCGTCGTCCATCAGCCGGCCGAGCTGGCGGGCCAGCGCGGAGGTGTTGCCGACCGGGGCCAGCAGGCCGTCCTCGCCGTCCCGGACGATCTCGTGCACGCCCGGTGCGCAGTCGAAGGCCACACAGGGAACGCCGCAGGCCATCGCCTCCATGAGCGAGATCGGGAAGCCCTCGCCGCGCGAGGAGAGCACGAAGATCCCGGCACCGGCGAGCGCGCCGGGCACGTCGTCCGTCCGCCCGCAGAACTCGACCGAGTCGTCGAGGCCGAGGGCGGTGCACTGCGCGCGCAGCGCCTCCTCCTCCTCGCCGAGGCCGTAGACCTTCAGCCGCCAGCCCTCGCGGCCGCGGATCGCCTCGGCCCAGGTCTCCAGCAGCAGGTCGACGCCCTTCTCCTGGGCGAGCCGGCCGATCGAGACCACGGTGCGGGCAGCGGGGGCGGCCGTCTCCGGCACCGGGAAGGGCAGCGGGTTGGGGATGCCGCAGGTCGAGTTCATGCCCTGGCGGATCCAGGCGTCCGCGTCCTCGTCGGTGAGCACCACCAGGCGGTCGACGTCCGCGTAGTGGCGCTGCACCCGGCCGAACCGCGAGGAGGCCCGGCAGGTCTCGAAGGACTCGTGGCTCATGCCGACGACCTGGAGGCCCTTCAGGTCGGCGAGCGCGACCCACTCCATCGCCCAGACCTGGGTGACGATCACCACGGCGCCGGGCCGGGCGGCGCGGAACATCGCGCTCATCCGCTCGGCGGCCTCGCGCATCCCGGCCGCGCGGACGGACTGCCGGCGGCGGGCCGCGACGTCCAGCCGCTGCCAGGGGTAGGCCGGCGTCCAGGCGGCGGGCGGCTGGCCGTCGTACAGGGTGGTCATCCCGTACGGCAGGCCGTCGCCGAAGTCCTTGTGCAGCACCGCGGGGCAGATGCCGATCAGTTCGACCCGGTGGCCGCGGCCGGTCAGCAGCTCGGCCATCCGGTGCGACCAGCTGGCGACGCCGCCCAGTTCGTCGACGCTGTTGCTGACGATGAAGATGTCGCGGCTCACCGGCCGGCCTCCCGCTCCTGCTGGTCCTGCTCGTCGTGCCCGGGCCGTGCGGCCGCCGGGGCCGGCCCGAACATCAGGTCGGCGATCCGGGCCGCGGCGTCGCCCCGGTCGTACTCGCCGTAGGCGGCGGCGAACTCCCGCCGCCGGTCGGCGTACTCCTTGCCGGTGGCCTCCAGCTCGTCCAGGGCCGCGTACAGCTCGCCGGCGTCGCGCAGCACCGGGCCGGGCGCCTCGCGCAGCAGGTCGAAGTAGGTGCCGCGGACGTCCTCGGCGTACTCCTCCCAGTCGTGGGCGAAGAACAGCATCGGCCGGTCGAGCAGCGCGTAGTCGAACATCAGGGACGAGTAGTCGGTGATCAGCGCGTCGGAGAGCAGGTACAGCGGAGTGACGTCCTGGACCTCGGAGACGTCGATCACCCGGCCGCGGACGGACGGCGGCAGCACCACCCGGTTCAGGTAGTGGCAGCGCACCAGCAGGGTGAGCCGGTCGCCGAACCGCTCGGCGAACTCCTCGACGTCGAACGGCAGCTCGAAGGCGCGGACCCTGCCGCGGGCGTCCGCGCGGAAGGTCGGCGCGTACAGCACCACCGGCTTGGTGAGGTCGATGCCGAGCTCGCCGGCGAGCTGCCGGTCCTTGCCCGCGTCCTCGCGCAGCAGCACGTCGTTGCGCGGGTAGCCGACCCGCAGCAGCCGCTCCTCGCCGATCCGGTACGCCGGCGCGAGGGTGCGCACGTCGTGCTCGGAGCGGACGACGAAGTGGTCGAAGCGGTTCAGCCCGGACAGGTACTCGGCCTGCTGGACGGGCGTCTGCCGCTTCAGCGAGGCCAGGTCGAAGCCCATCTTCTTGAGCGCCGAGCCGTGCCAGGTCTGGATGTAGGTGGTCTCCGGGCGCTTGCGCAGCCGGTACGGGTAGCCCTGGTTGTCCACCCAGAACTCGGCCTGCGCCAGCGCCCGCAGGTACTTCCAGGACCAGCGGCGCACCAGGGCGGCACCGGACGGGAAGCCCTCGGTCGACTTCGCGTACGACCAGACCGGCTTCATCGGCGCACCGCGGCGCACCAGCTCCTCGTAGACCGCGCGCGGGCTGTCGCTGAACTGCCGGCCCTGCTGGCTCTCGAAGACCACCTGGCCCTTGACCACGGGCAGCCGCTGCAGCAGCCGATGGTAGACCTTCAGCTTGGTGTCGCCGTTGTTCAGGGTGCGCTTGAGCTGCAGCGCGCCGCGGGCGGTGCGCCGGGCCCGGTCGGCGGCGGTGTTGGCGAGCGCGGAGGCCTCGCCGCGCAGGGCCCGCTCGACGAGGTCGGTGCCGCGGCGGGCGGCGGCGCCCTCCGCGGCGATCTCGAAGGCGAGGTGGCCGCGGGCGGTGGCGTGCGGGGCGAGCCGGTCGCCGGTGAGCCGGGTCAGCCGGGGCCGGACGGCGGGGGCGGCCGCCGAGGCGAGGTCGAGGTCGCCGACGGTGAGCCGGGTGGTGGTGCGCTCGCCGTTGGCGGTCAGCACGCAGCGGACGTCCCAGACGGCGTCCAGGATGCCGAGCGGGCGCAGCCGGCGGGCGAGGTCGGCGGTGGCGCGCCAGGCGATGCCGTCGCCGTCGTGCCGGACGTCGGCGACCGGGAAGGTGAACGACTTGAGGCCCTTGCGGCGCGGCGAGAACTCCAGCCGGGCGGCGAGCTTGGCGTCGGCGGGGATCCGGCCGAGCGGGTTGACGATCCGGCCGGCCAGCTCGACGCCCTGCGGCCCGGCCGCGTAGTGGGTGAGCCGGTTGCGCAGGAAGAGCTTGCGCAGCGGGGCCGCGTGGTAGCCGTGCGCCGTGACGTCGAGCACCTTGCGGCCCTCGGGGTCGTCGAGGTGGTCGGCGCAGAAGTACACCCGGCCGTCCTGCTCGGTGAGCGGGGCGGCGAGCTTGTCCCGGTTGATCAGGGTGTCGACGGCGGGCAGCAGGTTGTCCCAGTCGTCCTGCCCGAGCAGGTAGGCGCAGATCCGCTGCGGGCTGCCGACCTCCTCGTACGCCTCCGGGGCGAGCCCGGCCAGGTAGCCGCGGGCGTGCTCGGCGAACTCCTTGCGGAAGTCCTCGGGCAGGAAGGGCAGGTCGCGCAGGTGCAGCACCAGGTCGTGCTTGAGGAACTTCACGTCCTTGCGGTACTTCAGCTCGACCATGCCGCGGTCGGCGAGCATCGCGTCGATCCGACGGTGGATCTCCAGCCGGTCGGTGAAGTTGCGGATCTCGTGGCGGCGGTTGGAGAGCGAGCGCTCGCCCTTGGTCGGCGGGGCGACGTCCCACCAGTAGACCCGGTTGGGGATCAGGGTGATCCGCTCGGCGGCGAGGTACGCCTGCGAGGAGAAGAGCAGGTCCTCGTAGAGGATCCCGACGGGGAAGGTCAGCGCGTGCTCGGCGAGGAAGGTCCGGCGGTAGGCCTTGTTGGTGGAGAGGGTGTCCCAGACCAGCAGGTCGGGCAGCTCGGCGATCGACTCCAGGGTGCGGGTGCGCGAGTAGATCCACGGGTACCAGGCGTCGGTCTTGCCGTACCGGTTGCCGAGGAAACGGCGCACGCTCAGGCCGGAGACCAGGTCGGCGCCGGTGCGGGAGCCCGCCTCGTACAGGTTGCGGGCGGCGTGCTCGGCGAGCTCGTCGTCGCTGTCCAGGAACATCACGTACTCGCCGCGGGCCTCGGCCACGCCGTGGTTGCGCGGGGCACCGCAGCCGCCGCTGTTGGCGGGCAGTCGCAGGGCCCGCACCCGGCCCGGGTTCTCCTGCTCCAGCCGCCGGGCCACGGCGAAGCTGTCGTCGGTCGAGCAGTCGTCGACGATCAGCACCTCCAGGCCGCGCAGCGACTGTCCGAGGGCGGAGGCCACCGCCCGGGGCAGCCGGGCGGCGTCGTTGTAGACGATCACGATGACGCTGACCAGCGGCTGCGCCTGACTGGAGGGCATGGACGGGGGTCCTTGTCGTCGGGTGGTGCTTGAGGGTGCGTGCTGAGGGTCTCCGACGCTGCCGCGGCGGCTCTGCCGATTGAGCCACGGCATCATGGGAATGGGATGAATTCTCCCACCGCGCGGGGAGTGCCCCGTCCCGCGGGCGCCCCGACGGCCGTCGCACGCCCGGCCCGGGCGGGCCGTTCGCCCTCAGCCGAGGCGGGCCAGCACCCGGCGCAGCCGGGCCCGGACGACCTCCCAGCCGCCGCGCACCCCGTCGGCGACCCGCATCCCGAGCTCGCCGTTGGTCGTCCCGTACGCCTGGACGAGGGCGAGGCGCAGCAGCGGCCGGTACACGACGGCGTGCCGCTTGCCGAGGCCCGGGGCGCGGACGGCGGTGGCGGCGCGGTCGCCGTTCTCGAAGCCCAGCACGACCCGCAGCGACCAGGCGGTCATCTCGCCGACGTCGCGCAGTTCGAAGGCGTCCACGGTGGTCTCGGCCGTCCAGCCGCCGTCGGGGTGCGCGTCCAGCTCCAGGGCGCGGCCGACGGTGAGCGGCGGGCCGAGCCGGGTGCGCAGCTCCAGGCGGACGTGGACCGGGCGGGCGGCGGAAACCAGCCCGTACGGGTCGTGCAGCCGCAGCCGGACGCTGCAGACCGGGCCGAGCCGGACGGTGCCGTCGACGGCCAGCGGCAGCCCGGCCGGGGGCAGCTCGTCGAGGCCGGTGAGCGGCACTCCGTCGACCAGGACGGGGCGGCCGTCCTCGTCGGCGAGGTAGGGCGGGGCGAGCCGGGGCGGGGCGGCGGCGAGCTCGCAGGCGCGGGCGAGGTCGGTGCCCTCGACCGGTTCGGGGCGGGCCAGCAGCAGTTCGCTCAGCCAGCGGCCGGCCGGGGTGGCGCCGCGCAGCGGGGCGGGGCCGAAGCCGGCCAGGTGGGTGCGGGCGATCCGCCACCAGGCGGCGCGGTAGGCGGCGGGCTTCTGCCGCAGTTCGCGGATGTACATCCGCAGGTCGTGGTCGATGAACTTGGTGCGGGCGGCGTCCGCGAGGTCCGGCTCGCCGGCCTCGGCGAGGATCCGCACCACATCGGCGTGCGCGTCCACCCGGTCCTGCCAGTTGCGGACCTCGTCCCGGCGGAGCGAGATGGACTGGCGGCCGGCCTCCCGGCGGACGTGCCACAGGTAGACGGTGTCGCCGACGGCGACCAGCCGCGGCCGGGCCGCGTACAGCCGGGCGGTGAAGACGAAGTCCTCGTAGTGCACCGGGCCCTCGGCGAACCTCACCTGGTGCTTGTCGAGGAAGTCCCGCTGGTAGAGCTTGTTCACGCAGAGGGTGTCGCGGAGGAACTCGGGGCGCTCGCCGATGCCCTCGTAGCGGCGGGACGGGGCGCCGGCCGCGGGGAAGAGGTCGCGCTGCCAGGGGGTGTCGGTGCCGGCGGGCAGCTCGCGGCGGACGCAGACCCCGGCGACCACCTCGGCCTGCTCGGCGACGGCGGTCTGCAGCAGCGTCCGGGCGGCGTCGGGGGCGAGCACGTCGTCGCTGTCGAGCAGCATGACGTACGGCGAGCGGGCCGCGGCGAGGCCCTGGTTGCGGGGGGTGCCGCAGCCGCCGCTGTTCTCCGTGCGAGTGATCACTCTCACGCGGGGGTCGGCGGCGGCGAGCCTGGCCAGGCGTTCGGGTGTGGCGTCGGTGGAGGCGTCGTCGACGACGATCACCTCAGCCACGGAGTCCCCCTGGGCGAGCGCCGAGCGCACCGCAGCGGTGATGTGCGCGGCGTCGTCGAAGACGATCACCACGACGCTGACCTGGGGTGACGTGCTGGGCGCCGTGCCGGGAGTGCTGGCGGTCATCCCGCGACCTGCTCCTCCCGCTGACGATAACCGCCTGCGATCGTACCGGACCGTACTTATCGGGGTGTCGGACAACTCGACTCGAACACGCCCGGCCCGCACCGGCCGCCGGTCACCGGGGTTTCGAACGGGTGCCGCATAGGATCTCGGGCATGACTTGGTTGATCACGGGCGGCGCCGGTTACATCGGCGGACATGTCGTGCGGCAGCTGGCGGAGGCCGGCGAGCGGGTGGTCGTCCTCGACGACCTCAGCTCCGGCTCGGCCGACCGGCTGCCCGCCGGGGTGCCGCTGGTGGTCGGTTCGACGCTCGACCGGGAGCTGCTGGACGCGGCCGTCCGCGAGCACGGGGTCACCGGGGTGCTGCACGTTGCGGCCAAGAAGCAGGTCGGCGAGTCGGTGGCGGAGCCGCTGCTCTACTACCGGGAGAACGTCGAGGGCCTGCGGACGGTGCTGGAGGCGGCCGTCGCGGGCGGCGTCCGCAAGGTGCTGTTCTCCTCCTCCGCCGCGGTCTACGGCATGCCGGACACCGACCTGGTGACGGAGTCCACCCCGTGCGAGCCGATCAACCCGTACGGCGAGACCAAGCTGATCGGCGAGTGGCTGCTGGCCGCGGCCGCGAAGGCGTACGGGCTGTCGGCGGTCTCGCTGCGGTACTTCAACGTGGCCGGCGCGGCCTCGCCGGAGCTGGCCGACGACGGGGTCACCAACCTGGTGCCGATGGTCTTCCAGCGGCTCACCGACGGCCTGCCGCCGCTGGTCTTCGGCGACGACTACCCGACCCCGGACGGCACCTGCATCCGCGACTACATCCACGTGGAGGACGTGGCGGCCGCGCACCTGGCCGCCGTCCGCCGGCTGGACGCGGCCGGGGAGCCGGTGAGCCTGACCCTGAACATCGGCCGCGGCGAGGGCGTCTCCGTCCGCGGCATGCTGGACGCGATCGCCCGGATCACCGGCCTCGCGGTGGAGCCCGAGGTCACCCCGCGCCGCGCGGGCGACCCGGCCCGGGTGGTCGCCGCGGCCGACCTCATCCACAAGGAGCTGGACTGGTCGGCGCGGTACGGCGTCGACGACATGATCGAGTCCGCCTGGGCGGGCTGGCGGGCCCGCCACCCGGGGCTGTGACGGGCCGGCCCCGGGGCCTCCCCGCGTCCTACTGCGGCACCGCGGTGCCGTAGTAGGAGTCCAGCGCGTAGACGCAGCGGTCCTTGCTGCCCGCGAACACCCGTCCCGCGACGGCCACCGGCGAGCCGGTGAGCTCGCCCTTGGTGCCGAGCTCCCAGCGGAGCCGGCCGGTGGCGAGGTCCACGGTGTGCAGCGAGTGGTCCCGGCTGCCCAGGTGCACCAGGCCGTCGGCGACGGCCGGGGAGCCGACGATCTCGCCGCGGGCGGCGTACCGCCAGCGCTCCCGCCCGGTGGCGGTGTCGAAGGCGTGGAGGGTCTCCCCCGAGCCGAGCAGCACGGCGCCGTCGGCGACCACGGCGGGCTCGGCGCCCTGCCGGCTGCCCGTCCGCCCGCGCCAGCGCTCCCGCCCGGTGGCGAGGTCGACGGCGTAGAGCGTGCCGAGGTAGTCGGCGACGTAGGCGGCGCCGGCGTCCAGCGCGGGCGGCGTGAACAGCACCACGGGCGCGTCGAAGCGCCAGCGCTCGGCGCCGGTGGCGGCGTCCAGGGCGTACACCCGGGGGCCGGCCGTGACGTACAGCACGCCGCCGCGCTCGACCGGGCGGGAGGGCACGTCCTCGCCGACCGGCACGGACCAGCGCAGCCCGCCGCCCCGCGGGTCGACGCAGCGCAGCCGCCCGCCGCCGTAGTAGTAGGCGCAGCCGCCGACCAGGGCGGGCCCGGACTGCGGGTTCTCGTAGTCCTGCTGGGCGTCGTCGGCGCGCCACAGCTCCGCGCCGTTGGCGGCCGAACGCAGTTGCACGCCGCCGCCCCTGATGCCGCAGCAGAGCACCCCGTCGGCGGCGTCCAGCGAGTAGACCCAGCCGTCGAGGGAGTTGCGCCAGCGCTCGGTGCCGTCGGCGACGTCCACGGTGTAGAGGTGCGGGCCGTCGGCGGCGTGCACCCGGCCGTCGGCGACCGCGAGCGCCCAGGCGACGTCGCGGGTCTTCCAGCGCCGCTCGCCGGAGGCGATGTCCAGGGCGTGCACCTCGAAGCTGGAGACGAAGAGCGTGCCGTCGGCGACCACCGGGGTGCCCCAGACGTCGTTGGACATCCGGAACCGCCAGGGCCGCCAGCGCGGCGCCGGGGCGGGCGCCGGGACGGGTGCGCGGCGGACCCAGTCGGTGGCCGCGGGCGCGGCCGGCGCGGCGGCCGACTGCCCGGCCACGGACTGGTCGGCGCGCGGGCCCGGCCCTATCCGGACGGGTCCACCGGAGAGCCGGACCTCCTCCTGCCGGGCGGGCCGGCCGCCGGCTGCCATCCGCTCGGTGGCGGCCTCGCCGCCGAGCGAGCCGTTGCCCCGGCTGTCGGCCGGGGGCGCGGACGGCTGCGGCGGCAGCACCGGCGGCACGGGCGGCGGGGCGACGGGGGGCGCGACCGGCGGGGCGAGCGAGCGGCGGCCGCGCTTCTGCTCGATCAGCTGCAGCGCGCTGGGCGGCAGCCAGTCGCCGGCGTCGCCGAGGGCGTCGTCCCGGGAGAACAGGTGCGGGGCGAGCTCGGCCTGGATCTGCGCGGGCGTCGGCCGGTGCTCCGGCGCGGGCCGCATGCAGGCCCGGACGAGGTCGGCCAGCTCGATCGGCAGCCCGGACAGGTCCGGCTGCTCGCGCAGCAGCTGGAACACCGTCTCGACCGGGTTGGCGCCGCGGTACGGGGGGTGGCCGGTGGCACAGAAGACCAGCAGCGAGCCGAGCGAGAAGACGTCGCTGGCGCCGGTGACGCTGCGGCTGTCGCGGGCCTGCTCGGGCGACATGTACGCCGGGGTGCCGACCGCGACGTTGGTCATGGTCAGCCGGGTGTGCGAGACACCGGCGGCGATGCCGAAGTCGATCACCCGCGGGCCGTCCTCGACCACCAGCACGTTGGACGGCTTGAGGTCGCGGTGGACGAGGCCGGCGGCGTGGATCGACTGGAGCGCCTCGGCGATGCCGGCGACCAGCCAGCGCACCGCGTCCACCGGCAGCGGACCGCAGTGGTTGACCAGGTCCTCCAGCGAGGGCGCCGGCACGTACGCGGTGGCGAGCCAGGGCACCCGGGCGTCGGCGTCGGCGTCGACCACGGCGGCGGTGTAGAAGCCGCCGACCGTCTTGGCGGCGGCGATCTCGCGGGCGAAGCGGACCCGGAACAGGTCGTCCTCGGCCAGCTCGGTGCGCACGGTCTTGATGGCGACCCTCCGGCCCGATGCGGAGCGCGCCAGGTAGACCAGCCCCATCCCGCCCGCGCCGAGCCGTCCCAGCACCTCGAAGGGCCCGATCCGCCTTGGATCGTGCGCCGTCAGCTGGTCCACTGAGCTGCCACCTCCCCGTTGTGCCGTCCCCCGTCCGGGGTGCGCACCCGATTCTCCAATGCCCACCCCCCGGGAGCCAATCTCCCCCGCCCGCGCCGCGCGGGGCAGGCCGTTCCGGACGGGCCGCGTCCGCTCCGGACGCGCGCCCGGCGCCGCCCCTGGCGGGCCCGGACACGCCCCGGACGCGACCGCGCACGGGCCGGCCGGCCCTCCGGCGGAGCCGGGTCCGACCGCCGCGGCGATCACTGCCTGTCATCCGACCACCCCTCAGCAGACCGGTCGTCACGCTGTGGGGTCATCAGTGCACGGGGGGGCTACAACAGGAGCGCTGAATATCCGTCCGGGCGCTCCATTACCGCCACGAGCGGCCTAATTGTCGCATCACCGAATCGCGCCAAGATCGTGCCACGGTAAGCTGACGGCATGACAGGACAAGTTCGCACCGTCGACGGTCGCGTCGCCGGGCGACGCGGACAGGAGACGCGGCAGAAGCTGCTCGACTGCCTCCGCGAGATGCTCAGCACGTCGCCTTACCGGGACGTCAAGGTCATCGACGTCGCCCGTATGGCGGGTACCTCCCCCGCGACCTTCTACCAGTACTTCCCGGATGTCGAGGGCGCTGTCCTCGAGATCGCAGAGGAAATGGCCGAGGACAGCGGCGGGCTCAAAGAGCTCGTCGAAGGAAAGTCCTGGGCGGGAAAGACCGGTGCCGCCACTTCGGAAGAACTGGTGGACGGTTTCCTCGCCTTCTGGCGCAAGAACGATGCCATTCTTCGAGTGGTCACTCTCGGTGCTGCCGAGGGGGACAAACGGTTCTTCAAGATCCGGATGAAGGTGCTCAACTCGGTGGTCGCCCCGCTCACCGAGGCCGTCCGGTCGAACCAGGGCAAGACCGACAAGACGATCGATCCGGCCGCCGTGGCGGGCTCGCTGGTCTCCCTGCTCGCCTCCGCGGCGGAGCACCAGAAGGCCTTCACCTCGTGGGGCGTGAAGGTGAAGGACCTCAAGCCCAACCTGGCCCTCCAGGTCTACCTGGGCGTCGCCGGCAAGAAGCCGCCCAAGTAGCCCGCTCCATCGTCCACCTCGCACGTTCGCCCCGGCCTCCTGTCCGGGGCGTGGCGGGCGGCGGCCGTGTCCTCGGGGGAGGTTCGCCGACGCACCGTGACGTGCCCGACAGCAGTGGGGCGCCGGAATCCGCGGATTCCGGCGCCCCACTGCTGTCTGTCCGGGTCGGACGCGCGCCCGGCGCGCTACGGGCAGCGCACCACCTGGCCGGCGTACGCCAGACCGCCGCCGAAGCCGAACAGCAGCACCGGGTCGCCCGAGCGCAGTTCCCCGCGCTCGACGAGCTTGCTGAGGGCGAGCGGGATCGAGGCGGCCGAGGTGTTGCCGGAGTCCACCACGTCGCGGGCGATCACCGCGTCCGGGGCGGTGCCGAGCTTGGCCGCGATGGCGTCGATGATCCGCAGGTTGGCCTGGTGCGCGACGAAGCCGCGCAGCTCGGACGGGTCCAGCCCGGCCTTGAGGCAGGTCTCGCGGGCCAGCGGGGCGATCCGGGTGGTGGCCCAGCGGAACACCGCCTGGCCCTGCTGGCTGATGGTCGGGTCCCAGCCGGTGATGACCACCGCGTCGCCCTTCGCGGGCTCCGAGCCCCACACGACCGGGCCGATGCCGGCCTGCTCGTCGGGAACGGCCTCCACCACCGCCGCGCCGGCCCCGTCGCCGAAGATCACGCAGGTGGAGCGGTCCGTCCAGTCGATGGTGTCGGACATCCGCTCGGCGCCGATCACCAGGGCCCGGGTGGCCGCGCCGGCCCGCAGCGCGTGGTCGGCGGTGGCCAGCGCGTACGAGAAGCCCGAGCAGACGGTGTTGATGTCGTACGCGGCCGGCGCGGTGATGCCGAGCCGGGCGGCGACCGCGGCGGCGGTGTTGGGGCTGCGCTCGACCGCCGTGCAGGTGGCGACCACCACGAGGTCGACCTCGTGGGCCTGGCGCCCGCTCGCGGCGAGCGCCTTCTGCGCGGCCTCGGCGGCGAGGTCGACGAGCGTCTCGTCGACCGCGATGTGCCTGGTGCGGATGCCCACCCTGGAGCGGATCCACTCGTCGTCGGTGTCGACCAGCTTCGCCAGGTCGTCGTTGGTGAGGACCTTGGGCGGCTGGTAGTGGCCGAGCGCCACGATGCGGGAGGCGGTCATACATCAACTCAACCGGGTTACCCATCAGTCGCCCGGTGACGCACCGGAACAGTATCCGGGGAGTTTGACTGTAGAAGGGTGACAAATCCCCGCAAATCGCAGGGTCAGACGGCCAGTGCCGCGGCGTCGCCCATCGCGATGACCGGGTGGGCGGCCGGGTCGAGGGCGCGGATCAGCTCGATCATGTTCGCCTCGGGCAGCGAGACGCAGGCGTGCGTGGGGCCGCCGTGGTCGACGTGCAGCCAGACGCCGCCGCCCTTGGCCTTGCCCTCGGGCGACGCGGTGTCCAGCGGGGAGCGGCCGGCCACCCGGTTGTAGTTGATCGCCACCACGTAGTCGAAGGAGCCGGCCAGCGGCTCGCCGTTGAAGCCCTTGCCGCCGACCACGAAGTTCGCGTCCTTGTCGTAGGGCAGCCTGCTGCCCGGGTCGGCCTTGCGGCCGCCGGCGTCGGTGAGGCCGAAGACGCCGATCGGGCTGTGCAGGTCGCCGGACCGCTTCTCCGCGGACCAGCCCTTGTAGCCGTTGTGGGCCGCCCACGCCTGACCGGCCCGCCAGCGGCCGTCCGGGGTGCGCGTCCAGAGCGTGACGACGGTGTCCGCGGAGTCCTTGTCCTTGCCGGAGGCGACCACGACCTGCTTGGTCTCGGCCGGGATCTTGGCGAGGAAGGACGGGCCGAGACCCGGGATCGCCGCGACCGTCCCGTCGGTGCGGTCGGAGCGGTCCGCGGTGGACGGGCCCTCGGTGTGGCCGCCGGCCGACAGCGGGGCGATGTCGGCGTGCGTGGTGTCGGCCTCGGGCCGCTCGGCCGCGCCGGCACTGGTGAACGAGGGGAGGGACCGGCCCTGGCCGACCGTGAACCAGCCGGCCGTGGCGGCCAGCAGCACCGCCGTACCGCCCATCAGGGTCTTGCCGCCGCGGCGCTTCGGCTTGGCCTTCCGCCGGTGCCCGCGCGGCCGTGGTGCCTGACCGTCCGCACTGCTGCGGGGACCCGGCACGTCGGCCGGGTGGAGGTGGCTGGTGGCGCGATGGGAACCGGACATGGGGACGATCCTCCCAAAGTCCCGGGCCTGGACGAAACCCGGGGCGTGTGGTGAGCCTGTGAGCATACGCGGTCGGCGGGGCGCCAGTGGAAAGGCTGCGCCGATCGGACAAACCCCGCAGGGGTGTTGTCGCGGCCGGGGCGCGCGGGCGCCGGACACGCGCCGGGGCCCGTCGGCGCGGTGCCGACGGGCCCCGGCGCGTGTCCGGCGGCGGCGCGGCGCGGCCGCCCGCGACTGGCGGGGTGTCAGAGGCGCATCGCCTGCGGCGTCTCCCGACGGGCCAGGTCCGGGCCGTCGTACTCGCGGATGACCTCGTAGCGGGTGTTCCGCTCGACCGGGCGGAAGCCCGCGTCGCGGATCAGGTCGAGCAGGTCGTCACGGCCGAGCTTGTTGGGCGTGCCGAAGTTGTCCGCGTCGTGGGTGATCTTGTACTCGACGACCGAGCCGTCCATGTCGTCGGCGCCGTGGCTGAGCGCCAGCTGCGCGGTGGTGACGCCGTGCATCACCCAGAACACCTTGACGTGCTGGACGTTGTCGAAGAGCAGCCGGGAGACCGCGAAGGTCTTCAGCGCCTCGGCCCCGGTGGCCATCTCGGTGCGGTCCATCAGCCGGTTGCGCACGACGCCGTCCTTGGAGTCGTGGAAGTCGTGCTGGTAGCGCAGCGGGATGAAGACCTGGAAGCCGCCCGTCTCGTCCTGCAGCTCGCGCAGCCGCAGCACGTGGTCGACCCGGTGCCGGGGCTCCTCGATGTGGCCGTACAGCATGGTGCACGGGGTCTTGAGACCCTTCTCGTGTGCCAGGCGGTGGATCCGCGACCAGTCCTCCCAATGGGTGGCGTGGTCCACGATGTGCTGACGGACCTCCCAGTCGAAGATCTCCGCGCCGCCGCCGGTGAGCGACTCCAGGCCGGCGTCGATCAGTTCGTCGAGGATCTCGCTCGCCGTCAGGCCGCTGATCTTCTCGAACCAGTGGATCTCGGTGGCGGTGAAGGCCTTCAGCGAGACGTTCGGCAGCGCGGCCTTCAGCTCGCGCAGCGAGCGCGGGTAGTAGCGCCAGGGCAGCGTCGGGTGCAGGCCGTTGACGATGTGCAGCTCGGTGAGGGACTCGACCTCCATGGCCTTGGCCAGGCGGACGGCTTCCTCGATGCGCATGGTGTACGCGTCCTTCTCGCCCGGCTTGCGCTGGAAGGAGCAGTACGCGCAGGAGGCGCTGCACACGTTGGTCATGTTGAGGTGGCGGTTGACGTTGAAGTGGACGACGTCGCCGTTCTTCTGCGTCCGCACGTGGTGGGCGAGACCGCCCAGCCAGGCCAGGTCGTCGCTCTCGTAGAGCGCGACGCCGTCCTCGCGGGTGAGCCGCTCGCCCGCGTAGACCTTCGCCTCCAGCTCGCGCTTCAGCCCTGCGTCCATGCGGTGACCCCGCCTCTCGTACCTGCCGAAACAATGCCGGAACCGAGCCTACGCCTCGGTATGCGGGGCCCGGCCACAGGGGCGCGGGAAGCCCGCGGCGCGGCGGCGACCACTCCGGGGGCGGGGACATCAGCCCAGGGGTGCGCGATCGCTTCAGGGGCGCGGGGAACTGCGCGATTCGGATGCGGGCCACCTTACGAACCATGGGCCAGCCCGGTTCGGCCACCGCCGCCCCCGGACTGCGCGGTTCCCCGCGCCCCTGAAGTGATCGCCCCGCGCCCCCTGATGGGCGTCCTGGTCCCCCTGGGGACCGCTCAGCGGGCGAGCAGCTCGCTGAGGAGGGCCGGGTCGAGGTTGCCGCCGCTGACCACGGCCGCGGCGACCCGGCCGCCGACCTCGGAGGCGCGGTGGAACCAGGCGGCGGGGGCGACGGCGCCGGACGGCTCGGCGACCAGCCGGCCGCGGCGGGCCAGCAGGGCGACGGTGTCGCGGATCTCGTCCTCGGTGACGGTGACGATGTCGTCCACGTACGCCTGCAGGTGCCGGAAGGGCAGCTTGCCGACCGAGGGGGTGCGCAGGCCGTCCGCGACGGTGCGGTAGGTGTCGGCGACCGGCCAGGCGAGGTGCTCGCCGGCCCGCAGACTGGCCTGCGCGTCGGCGGCGAGTTCGGGTTCGACGCCGACGATCCGCACGCCCGGGCAGGCGAGCTTGAGCGCGGCGGCGGTGCCGGAGATCAGGCCGCCGCCGCTGACCGGCACCAGCACGGTGTCCAGCTCGTCGGGGGCGTCCTCGGCGATCTCCAGGCCGACGGTGCCCTGGCCGGCGATGATGTGGCGGTCGTCGTACGGGGGCACCCAGACGTAGCCGTGCTTCTCGACCAGCTCGGCGGGCAGGGTGTCGCGCTCGTGCGGCGGGACGAGGACGACCTCGGCGCCGAAGCCGCGGGTGTTCTCGACCTTCACCGCCGGGGAGGTGTCCGGCATCACGATGACGGCCTTGATGCCGAGCAGGCCGGCCGCGTAGGCGACCGCCTGCGCGTGGTTGCCGCTGGACTGGGCGACCACGCCGCGCGCCCGCTCCTCGGCGGTCAGCGCCGCGAGCCGGTTGTAGGCGCCGCGGATCTTGAACGCGCCGGTCGGCTGGAGGCTCTCCGGCTTGAGCCAGAGACGGCGCTCGCCGTCCGCCGCCCACGGGCAGGGCAGCAGGGGGGTCCGTACGGCCACCCCGGCGATCCGCTGCTGCGCGGCGCGCAGCTCCTCCAGTCCGACCAGCGTCATCGTGTCACTCCTCCGTCGTCCGCGGGGTCACTCGCCGGAGCCCAGCGGCAGGTCGCTGACCCGGCTCTCCCACTTGGTGGACAGTACGACGGTCGTACGGGTGCGGGCCACGCCCTTGGTGCCGGAGATCCGCTTGACGACCGATTCCAGCCCCTCCACGTCCGGGACGCGCACCTTGAGCATGTACGAGTCGTCACCGGCGATGAACCAGCAGTCCTCGACCTCGGAGAGGTCCTTGAGGCGGTGGGCGACGTCCTCGTGGTCGGCGGCGTCGGTGAGCTGAAGACCGATCAGGGCGGTCACGCCGAAGCCCAGCGACGCCGGGTTGACGGTGGCGCGGTAGCCGGTGATCACCCCGGCCTGCTCCAGCCGGTTGATGCGGTCGGTGACGCTCGGACCCGACAGGCCGACCAGTCGGCCGAGCTCCGCGTACGAGGCGCGGCCGTTCTCCCGCAGTGCCTGGATGAGCTGTCTGTCCACTGTGTCCATATACCTGCCAGCGCCCTTCCGAACCTCACCGGACCCGAGATCATTATCCGGATTCGAAGGCGGCGTACGCCGATCAACCCGGATATCGCAATGAACATACTCTCCCGATCCGCACGGCCTCACTCTGCCTTGGCCGCAGCGCCCAGTTCGCCGTCCCAGCGGCGGTAGAGCGCGTGCGGCACGCCGACCGCGTCGAGCACCCGGCCGGCCACGAAGTCGACCAGTTCGCGGGCGGTGGAGCCGCCCGCGTAGAAGCCCGGCGAGGCGGGCAGCACCACGGCGCCCTGCGCGTCCAGCTCGACCAGGTGCTTCAACGTCACCCCATTGAGGGGTGTCTCGCGCAGGCACACCACCAGCGGGCGACGCTCCTTCAGGGTGACGGCGGCGGCCCGCTGCAGCAGGTCCTTGCTGAGGCCGAGCGCGATGCCGGCCACCGCGCCGGTGGTCGCCGGGACGACCAGCATGCCCTTGGCCGGGTAGGAGCCGGAGGACGGGCCGGCCGCGAAGTCGCCGGCCGACCAGTGGCGGACGCCGTCGAGGTCGTCGGTGCCGATCCAGCGGGCCAGGTCCTCGCGCCAGTGGGCGTCCCGGTAGGCGATGCCGGTCTCGTCGAGGATGGTCAGCCGGGCGGCGCGGGAGACCACCAGGTCGACCGCCTCGCCGGCGGCGAGGAGCGCCCGGATCACCGACGCCGCGTACGGCGTCCCGGACGCGCCGGACACCCCCACCACCCACGGCCTGCGCACCTGCGAATCGTTCATGCTCCGACCCTAGGCGGTGGGGCACCGGGGGCGGGGCAGTGGCCCGGGAGCGCTGCGCCGGGCGGGCCGGGCGGGGCAGGATGGACGGCATGGCGCCGACGCTGATCGACCTCACCCATCCGCTCACCACCGGCATGCCGGTCTACCCCGGCGACCCGGAGGTGGAGCTGCGGCCCGCCCTCACCACCGACACCGCCGGGGTCAACGTGCTGGCGCTGCACCTGGGTTCGCAGGCGGGCACGCACGTGGACGCCCCGTACCACGTGGACGTGACCTGGCCGACGCTGGACGGGCTGCCGCTGGAGCTGTTCACCGGCCCGGCGGTGGTCGCGGACCTGCGCGGGCTGGCCCCGCGCACCGCGGTGACGGCGGATCAGCTCGCCCCGGCGCTGGCCGAGTGCACGCCGGGCGCGGTGCTGCTGCTGGCCACCGGCTGGCCGCGGCACTGGGGCAGCGAGCTGTACCTGGCGCACCCGTACCTGTCCCGGGAGGCCGCGGAGGCGATCGTGGCGGCGGGGGTGCGCACCGTCGGGGTGGACGCGCTGTCGGTGGACCCGACGCCGGAGCAGGGACCGGCCGATCCGGCGGTGGCGGCGCTGCTCGCGGAGCTGGCGGACGAGCACGACCCGGCGGGCCAGGAGCCCTCGCTGGCCGCGCACCGGGTGCTGCTGGGCCGGGACGGCGGCGGGGTGATCGCCGAGAACCTCACCGACCTGACCCCGCTGCTGGCGGCCCGGGAGGCGGGTGCGCCGGTGGAGGTGTCGCTGTTCCCGCTGCGGCTGGCGGCGGCGGACGGCGCGCCCGTCCGGGCGGTCGCGCGGGTGGGCTGACGGTCCGCCAATAGGTCTAGACCACGATCGGGAGGGCCGGATAGGCTCCCGCCATGGCAGAGATCTCCGGTGTCGTGGAGCGCATCTGGCGCTACCCGGTGAAGTCCACCGGCGGCGAACTCCTCGACGCGGTCGAGGTGGACGGGCGCGGCCTGGCCGGCGACCGGCTCTACGCGGTGCGGGACGGCTCCGGCAGGTTCGGCTCCGGCAAGAACACCCGCCGCTTCCGGCGGATGGACGGCCTGCTGCGGCTCTCCTCCCGACTCGGCCACCGGCTCGACGCCCCGGAGCTCCTCGACCCGCTCGGCAGCCCGGTCGAGGACCCGGACGCCTTCCTCCGCGCCTACCTGGAGCGCGAGGACGTAGCGCTCGCCCGCGAGGACGCCGTCTCGCACTTCGACCAGCTGCCCGTCTCGGTGCTCACCACCGCCACCCTGGACCGGGTGCGCGCCGAGGTCCCGGACGCCGTCGTCGACGAACGGCGCTTCCGCCCCAACGTCCTGCTGCGCACCCCGCCCGGCACCCCGCCGTTCACCGAGGACGGCTGGTTCGGCCGTGAGGGCCGGTTCGGCGACGGCGTCCGGCTGGCCTTCGTCCGGGCCAGCGAGCGGTGCGCGATGGTCGGCGCGCCGCAGCCCGGCCTGCCGCACGCACCGGAGATCCTCCGCGCGGTCGCCCGCGGCCACGACAACCGGCTGGACGCCCTGGCCACCGTGGTCTCCCCCGGCCGGCTGAGGGTCGGCGACCCGTTGGTCCTCACCGCCGGGTAGCGCGGCCGTACACCGCCGGCGGCACGCTTCAGCCGACGACGGCGACCGGGGCGTCCCAGGCGTTGCGGTCGACGGTCAGCGTGACGCCGCCGTGGGTCTCCCTCCGGTCGACCCGGTACTGGTGGCCGCGGCGGTGGCCGGTGAAGAGCCCGGCGGCGAAGGGGAAGCCCGTCACGGTGTCCTCGACGCCGTCGTACTTCGCGTACCAGAGCGCCGTCGGCAGGTCCGGGGTGCCCTCCGCCGCCGCCCGGGCGATGCCCGCGGCACTGGAGGCGGCGAAGCCGTAGAAGCCCGGCCGGTAGCCGCGGGCCTCCACCGCCCGGTCGAAGGACCGGGTGTACGCGAGGACGGCCGCCGCGCACGCGGTGTCGGCGGCGTCGTAGGACTCCACGTCCAGGTAGAGGGTGCTGCCGGGCCTCATGCCGAGGGCCCCGGCCGCGGCCACCGCGTCCGCGCCGTCCGCGGACCCGAGGTCGACCGCCGTGCCGGCGGTGAGCTTCTCCGGGTTGCTGCCGCTCCGGCAGGGCGGCTGCGCGCCGACGTACAGCGGGATCAGCCGCCAGCCGGTGGCCGTCACCGAGGCCACCCAGGACGGGGTCAGCTGCGGCTGGGCGCAGCCGCGGTTCCTGCCGCCGACGTAGACCGCCGCCGCGCCGTACGGCGAGGTGCCGTGCCAGGCGTTCATCGCCGACGGTGCGGGGGCGGTGCAGGTGTCGAAGGCGAGGCCGGTGAAGACCGCCGGGTCGCCCGTCGGGGCCGGGGCGGAGGCCGACCCCGGCGGGGCCGCGGCGGAGGCGGTGGGTGGGGTCCGTGCGGGCGGCGCGGAGGTCCCGCCGGCGGGGGCGACCGCGGCCGTCCGGTCGGCCGCTCCGACGACCCCGGCCCGGGCGGTCAGCGCCGCACCGCCGAGCACGGCCACGGCCGCGACGGACAGCGCGGCGGTACGGCGGCGCGGGGATCGTTCCTTCGGCACGCGGGCCCCTCCGGGACGGACGACAGGTGGCACGAAGACCTATCACCCGTCGCCGCGGGGCGCCGCGGCAGGGCCGCTCGGTCCCCGCTCAGGCCGTGCCGCCGCCCGGACCGACCAGGCAGAACGGGTGGCCCGCCGGGTCCACGTACACCCGCCAGCCGGGCTCGGCGGCCTTGCGCACCGCGCCGAGCGCCAGCACCTTCTCCTCGGCGGCGTCGAGGTCCTCGACGTCGACGTCCAGGTGCAGCTGCTGGGGGTGGGCCGGGTCCGGCCACATCGGCGGGCGGTAGTCGTCGACCCGCTGGAAGCCCAGCACCATGCCGTCGGGGGTGTGGACGGTCGACCACTCGGCGTCCAGCGACCAGCGCGGGTCGGGGCGGTCGATCTCGCCGCCGAGCACGGCCGCGTAGAAGTGGGCCAGCCCGGCCGGGTAGTGGCAGTCCAGGACGACGCACTGCAGCTTGCCGATCATCGGTGACCACTCCTCGGGGTAGCGGCGGCTCCTGCCGTCCTCCATGGTCCCCCGCCACTGCCCGCGGCGCCCGGAGCGCGCGGCGGGCAGTGGCACCGCGGCCCCGGGTCCCGCTCCCCCGTGGTCGCCGCTCGTCGCGGCCGTCAGACGGTCAGGCCCCGGAGGACCAGGTCGAGCAGGGCGAAGCCGAAGAGGGAGATGCCGACGAAGCCGTTCGTGGTGAAGAAGGCCCGGTTGAGGCGGGAGAGGTCGCCGGGCTTGACGATGCCGTGCTCGTAGAGGAAGGCGCCGACGACCACCGCGAGGCCGACCCAGAAGGCGGGGCCGGCGTCGGTGAGGACGGCGTACCAGGCGAGCAGCGCGACGGTGACGGCGTGGCAGGCGCGGGCGCCGTACAGCGCCGCCTCGATCCCGTACCGGGCCGGCACCGAGCGGACGCCCTCGGCGCGGTCCGCGGCGACGTCCTGGCATCCGAAGATCAGGTCGAAGCCGCCGATCCAGACGCCGACGGCGAGGCCGAGCACCACGGCGTCCCAGGACCAGGTGCCGGTGACGGCCAGCCAGGCGCCGATCGGGCCGGCGGCCTGGGCGAGGCCGAGGATGGCGTGCGGGAAGTCGGTGAACCGCTTGCCGTACGGGTAGACGATCATCGGCACGACGGCGACGGGGGCGAGCGCCAGGCAGAGCGGGTTGAGCAGGGCGGCCGCGCCGAGGAAGACGACGAGGGCGACGGCGGAGCCGACGTAGGCGGTGCGCAGCGACACCGCGCCGGTGACGAGTTCACGGCCGGCGGTGCGCGGGTTCCGGGCGTCGATCTCGCGGTCGATGATCCGGTTGGCGGCCATCGCGAAGGTCCGCAGGCCGACCATGCAGACGGTGACGACGAAGAGTTCGCCCCAGTGCACCCGGCCGTCGGCGAGGAACATCGCAGTGAGCGCGGCGATGTACGCGAAGGGCAGCGCGAACACCGAGTGCTCGATCATGACCAGCCGCAGGAAGGACTTGACCTTGCCGGGCGGGACCTCGAAGGCGGCCGTGGTCACAGTCCGTACTCCTTCCAGCGCTTGGTGACGAGGGCGGCGGTCTCCGGGTCGGAGGCGACCATCTCGGGCCAGCCGCCGTCGCGGGTGTAGCCCTCCTCGGGCAGCTTGCGGGTGGCGTCGATGCCGGCCTTGCCGCCCCAGAACTGCTGGTAGGAGGCGTGGTCGAGGTGGTCGACCGGGCCCTCGACGACGGTCAGGTCGCGGCTGTAGTCGACGTTGCCGAGCGCCCGCCAGGCGACCTCCTGGTAGTCGTGCACGTCGCAGTCGGCGTCCACCACGACGATCAGCTTGGTGAGCGACATCATGTGGGCGCCCCAGATGGCGTGCATGACCTTCTGGGCGTGCTTCGGGTACTTCTTGTCGATCGAGACGATCACGCAGTTGTGGAAGCCGCCGGCCTCGGGCAGGTCGTAGTCGACGATGTCCGGGATGATGATCTTCAGTAGCGGCAGGAAGAAGCGCTCGGTGAACTTGCCGAGCGGCCCGTCCTCGGTCGGCGGCCGGCCGACCACGATGGACTGCAGCAGCGGGCGGCGGCGCATCGTGACGCAGTCGATGGTGAGCGCCGGGAAGGGCTCCTGCGGCGTGTAGAAGCCGGTGTGGTCGCCGAACGGGCCCTCGGGGAGCATCTCGCCGGGCTCCAGCCAGCCCTCCAGCACCACCTCGGCGTCGGCGGGCACCTGCAGCGGGACGGTCTTGCAGTCGACCATCTTCACCCGCTCGCCCTGCACGAAGCCGGCGAACAGGTACTCGTCGATGTCGCCGGGCAGCGGCGCGGTCGCGGCGTATGTGACGGCGGGCGGGCAGCCGAAGGCGATCGCGACCGGCAGCCGCTCGCCGCGCTTCGCGGCGACGGCGGCGTGGTTGCGGCTGTCCTTGTGGATCTGCCAGTGCATGCCGATGGTGCGCCGGTCGTGCCGCTGCAGGCGGTACAGGCCGAGGTTGCGGACGCCGGTGTCCGGGTCCTTGGTGTGGGTGAGGCCCAGGTTGAAGAAGGAGCCGCCGTCCAGCGGCCAGGTGAAGAGGGCGGGCAGCTGCTCCAGGTCGACGTCGTCGCCGGTGAGGACGACCTCGTGGACGGGCGCGTCGGCGGTCTTCACGTTCTTCGGCGGCACGTGGGCCATCGAGGCGAGCTTGCCGAAGGCGTCCCGGAAGCCGGTGAAGCCCTGCGGCAGCTCGGGCCGGAGCAGGCCGGCGATCTTCTCCGAGATGTCGTCGGGGGACTTCAGGCCGAGGGCCTTGGCGAGCCGGCGCTCGGTGCCGAAGACGTTCATCGCCAGCGGCATGGACGCGCCCTTGACGTTCTCGAAGAGCAGCGCCGGGCCCTTGGCCTTCTGCACCCGGTCGACGATCTCCCCGATCTCCAGGTACGGGTCCACTTCGGTCTTGATCCGCTTGAGGTCGCCCTCGCGCTCCAGGGCGCGGAGGAAGGAGCGGAGATCGTCGTATGCCATGCCTGTCAGTATCCGACACCGGTTAACCTGGCCCCGCCAAGAGGGGCCCTGTTCGCCGTTCCGGGGGAGACCGACGCCGTGTTGAGAGTTGTGCCGCCGCTGCTTCTGCTCGCGCTCTGGGTGTGGGCGTTCATCGACTGCCTGACCACGCCGGAGGAGGAGGTCCGCTACCTCCCCAAGGTCGCCTGGGTGATCATCGTGCTGCTCTTCCCGCTGGTCGGGTCGATCGCCTGGCTGGTGGCCGGGCGCAACCGCGCGCGGTCCCGCGGCCGGGCCGTGCCCTGGCCGGCCGGCCCCACGGCGGGCTTCCCCGAGTACGAGCGGCCCGCGGAGCGCTACGTGGCCCCGGACGACAACCCGGAGTTCCTGGCCTCGTTGAAGAAGGACAACGCGCGGCACGAGGACATGCTCAAGCAGTGGGAGTCCGACCTCCGTCGGCGCGAGGAGGAACTGCGCCGAAAGGACGAGCCGGAGGACGATCCGCGCGGCTGAACCGAATTTGGCGCTTCCCTACCATCCGGGAGCCCGACGGCCGCCGCGCGCCGTAGGAACCGCACGCCCCCGGCCCGCCCCGCGGACCGGGGGCGAGCCGTGCGCGAACGCTCCCCGACACCCGTCCTGACCTGGGCGGTCGGGGGTCCGGCCACCCCCTGTGACGGACCCTGCGGACCCCCCGGCCGCACCCCCCGGGACGGTCGGCGCGGTGTGACCCACTGTGTGCCCTGTACAGCTTCTGGGGCCCGACCTTGTACGGAATCGACGCCGAGCGGCGGCGGCCCTCCCTCGTAGTGTCGTAGGTGAAGAAGTGTTCGCCGGAGCAGCAGCCGCGTACCGCAGGCCGCCTGCCGGGACAGTTCCCTCACACTTGGAGTGGTTCGAGATGACGGTTCTGCACGATGCGCCGGTCGGCGGAGAGATCCCCGCGATCCCGGCCGACGCGCGCGGGCGGGTGGCCGAGCTGCACGAGCTCCGGGAGCAGGTCCGGCGGGGTCCCAGCGAGAAGGCCACCGAGGCCCAGCACGCCAAGGGCAAGCTGACCGCCCGCGAGCGGATCGACCTGCTGCTGGACGAGGGCTCCTTCCGCGAGGTGGAGCCGCTGCGCCGGCACCGCGCCCAGGGCTTCGGCCTGGAGGCGAAGAAGCCGCACACCGACGGTGTGGTGGTCGGCTGGGGCACCGTGCACGGCCGGACGGTCTTCGTCTACGCGCACGACTTCCGGATCTTCGGCGGCGCGCTGGGCGAGGCCCACGCGCAGAAGATCCACAAGATCATGGACATGGCCATCGCGGCCGGTGCGCCGCTGGTGTCGCTGAACGACGGCGCCGGCGCCCGCATCCAGGAGGGCGTCACCGCCCTCGCCGGCTACGGCGGCATCTTCCAGCGCAACACCAAGGCCTCGGGCGTGATCCCGCAGATCTCGGTCATGCTCGGCCCCTGCGCCGGCGGCGCCGCCTACTCCCCCGCGCTCACGGACTTCGTGTTCATGGTCCGGGAGACCTCGCAGATGTTCATCACCGGCCCGGACGTCGTCCAGGCCGTAACCGGCGAGAAGATCACCCAGAACGGCCTCGGCGGCGCCGACGTGCACTCCTCGGTCTCCGGCGTCTCGCACTTCGTCTACGACGACGAGCAGTCCTGCATCGAGGAGGTCCGCTACCTCCTCTCGCTGCTGCCGCAGAACAACCGCGAGATGCCGCCGGCCAGCTCCACCGACGACCCGGTGGAGCGCCGCAACGAGAGCCTGCTCGACCTGGTGCCCGCGGACGGCAACCGCCCGTACGACATGCGCAAGGTCATCGAGGAGGTCGTCGACCACGGCGAGTACCTGGAGGTCCACGAGCGCTGGGCGACCAACGTCATCGTGGCCCTGGCCCGGATCGACGGGCACGTGGTCGGCCTGATCGCCAACCAGCCGCAGTCGCTGGCCGGCGTGCTCGACATCAACGCCAGCGAGAAGGCCGCGCGCTTCGTCCAGATGTGCGACGCCTTCAACATCCCGATCGTCACCCTGCTCGACGTCCCCGGCTTCCTGCCCGGTGTCGACCAGGAGCACGGCGGCATCATCCGGCACGGCGCGAAGCTGCTCTACGCCTACTGCAACGCCACCGTGCCGCGGATCTCGCTGATCCTGCGCAAGGCCTACGGCGGCGCCTACATCGTCATGGACTCCCGCTCCATCGGCGCGGACCTGTCGTTCGCCTGGCCGACCAACGAGATCGCCGTGATGGGCGCCGAGGGCGCCGCCAACGTGATCTTCCGCCGCGACATCGCCGCGGCCGAGGACCCGGAGGCGATGCGGGCCCAGAAGATCAAGGAGTACAAGAGCGAGCTGATGCACCCGTACTACGCGGCCGAGCGCGGCCTCGTGGACGACGTCATCGACCCCGCGGAGACCCGTCAGGTGCTCGCCGCCTCGCTCGCCATGCTCCGCACCAAGCACGCCGACCTGCCGAGCCGCAAGCACGGCAACCCTCCGATGTAACCGGTTCTTACGCCGATCGGAACCCGTCAGACTTCACCATGGGGGAGAAACAAGGACCATGAGCGCTTCCGCCGAACCCCTTGTCCGCATCGTCCGCGGCTCGCTGAACGCCGAGGAGCTGGCCGCCCTGACCGCGGTGCTGCTCGCCCGGGCCGCCACCGCCCAGCAGGCCGCCGCCCCGGCGGTCGAGCCGATCGCCAGCTGGCAGCGCCTGGAGCGCCGCCCGGCGTACTACTCGCCGGTCAGCTGGCAGCAGGCCGCCTGACACGCACCCGGGCCCCGCACGGTCACCGTGCGGGGCCCGGGTCGTTCACCGACGCGCTACGCGGCCGCGAGGGCGGCCGGACGGCCCTCGTGCATGGTCGACAGGTGCTCGGCGAGCAGCTGCGGGTCCTGGCCCAGCCAGAGCCGGACGGCGGCCCCGAGCACGATGCACGAGGAGCCGAGGCGCACCCCGGTGGTCTGGGCGATCCGGCCCGCCGCCGGGCCGAGCAGGTCGGCCAGGTCGGTCGGCAGCCAGACGGTCTGCGCGCACGGCGCGGGCGCCCGCAGGGCGGCCACCAGGCGGTAGGCGTCCTGGGCGCAGTGCAGGGTCGGCAGGATGTCCAGCAGACCGTCCGCGACGACCTCGGAGACGTCGCTGCGATGGCCCTGGGCCAGCCGGCGGAGCAGTGCTCTCTCCGCAGCGGTGATCCGGACGGTCAGCATGACCTCGTCGCTCTCCATGGCGGCCCCTCCTCGCGGCTGACTGGACGTCCTGGTCAACGACCGGACGGGCGATCCCTCACGGTTTCTTCGGTGGAACGGCCCCGCCCGGGGCGGCGGCCGGTGGCCGGCGGCACGCCCGCGGGCGTGCGGCCGGCCTCTCAGACGCCGGCGTACGAGTGCTTGCCGGTGACGAAGATGTTGACGCCGTAGTAGTTGAACAGCCAGCAGGCGAACGCCAACAGGGCCAGATAGGCCGCCTTTCGGCCCCTCCACCCGGCGGTGGCCCGGGCGTGCAGGTACGCGGCGTAGGCGACCCAGGTGATGAAGGACCAGGTCTCCTTCGGGTCCCACTCCCAGTACTTGCCCCAGGCCGCCTCGGCCCAGATCGCGCCGGCGATGATGGTGAACGTCCAGAGCGGGAAGACCAGGGCGTTGATCCGGTACGAGAGCTTGTCGAGGGTCGACGCGGCGGGCAGCCGCTCCCAGACCGAGACCGGGATGCGCAGCGGGCCGCCGGGCAGGCCGGCCTCGACCCGGCGCTCGTAGGAGTCCTTGCCGAGGTACAGCACGGTGGCCACGAAGGCCGCGTACAGCGCACCGCCGCAGATGATCGCGGTGGAGACGTGGATGCCCAGCCAGTACGAGTGCAGCGCCGGGACGAGCTGCTCGGAGTCGGTGTAGAGCACCGAGACGGCGACGCCCAGGGTCAGCAGCACGGCCAGCACCACCGGCAGGCCCAGCCAGCGGACCTTCTTGCCCGCCACCAGCAGGCCCAGGTAGGCGAGCATCATGGTGAGCCCGAAGGCGCAGGAGAACTCGTACATGTTGCCCCACGGCCAGCGCATCACCGACAGACCGCGGGTGAGCACGCCGCCGGCGTGCAGCAGGACGCCGAGGACGGTCAGCGAGACGGCGATCCGGCCCGCCAGGTCGCCCCGCTCGCTGGTGCCCGCGGCGCCGGGGCCGTCGGCCGCCGAGCCGTCGCCGCGGCCGCTGGTGACCACGGTGGCGCCGGCGTCGGCGAGGGCGGTGCGGGTGAGCGTGGTGGTGCCCCCGTCCACGGTGGCCACCGTGACGGTGACCTTGCGGGCGGCGGACTTGGACTCCTCGGCGGCCAGGGTCGCGGCCAGCCCGCCGGACTGCTCGGCGGAGCGGACGGCGATCGCGCCCTTGCTGCCGAACGTCCACTCGAAGAGGTGGGCGAACATCGCCAGGGTGTACACGGCCATCGCCGAGTAGATCAGCTTGTTGGAGAGGTCGGCCAGATGAGGGTCGACCGAGGCGAGATTCACCGTCTACTCCTTGGAGTCCGGGTCTGCGGGGTTTGCCGGTGCGGGGTTTGCCGGTGCGGGGACGGCGGCGGGCTCCGGCCCGTCCGTCACGGTGTCCGGGTCGGGCTCGTCGAGGGCCGGGGCGTCGTCCTGGAGGTCGACGGCGAACTCGGCGAGCTCCTCGGCCGTGCGGGCGGACTCGCTGCGGGCGAGGCCGGCCAGCTCGACCAGCGTGCTGCCGTCCGGGGAGGCGGTGACGCGGACCCAGATCCGGCGGCGCTGCACGAACAGCGAGCCGATCAGGCCGAGGATCGCGCAGACCGCGCCGGCGAGCGCGACCGCGTTGCCCGGGCGGTGGGAGACGTTGAAGCTGGCCCACTGCTGGTAGCCGTCGAAGGTGACGGTGCCGTAGCCGTCCGGCAGCTCCCAGCCCTGGCCGGGCTTGAGCTTGACGCGGGCGATGTCGCCGTCCTGCTTCAGCTGGGTCATGTGGCTGGTGTCGAGCTGGTAGACGTTCTGCGGCAGGCCGGAGTCGGTGCCGAGGTCGCCGGCGAAGGCGGTGAGCACCAGCATCGGCTCGGCGGCGTCCGGGAAGAGCGAGATCGGGCCGGTCTTCTCGAAGTTCACCGGCGCGGTCGGCAGGAAGTACCCGTTGAAGCCCAGGTCGACGTCCTTGCCGTCCTTCTTGCCGTAGTCGCTGACCTTGATCACGCCGGTGGAGGTGAGGTTGCTGTCCTGCGGCAGGAAGGGCGTGGGGCCCTTGTAGACGACCTCGCCCTTGGCGTTCTTCACGGTGACGACCGGCGCGTAGCCGTGGCCGATCAGGAAGACCTTGGAGCTGCCGATCTCCAGCGGGTGGTTGACCTCGATGTCGCCCTTGGTCAGCTTCTTGTCGTCGGTGCCCGTCCAGTACCGGATGTGCGCGGTGAACTGGCGGGCGCTGCCGATCTGCTCGCCGGAGGTCTGGTAGCGGGCGGTGAAGCCGTCCAGCTTGAAGCCGAAGGCGTCCAGGTCGTCGACGGTGTAGAAGGCGGAGCCGGTGAAGTCGTCGTACTGGGTGGTGGTGTTGGCGAATCCCTGGCCCTCGATCATCAGCTTGCCGCCCTGGCCGCTGCCCAGGCTGGCCCAGGCGAAGCCCGCCAGCAGGGCGAACAGCGAGAAGTGGAAGAGCAGGTTGCCGACCTCGCGCAGGTAGCCCTTCTCCGCGGCGACCGCGCCGCCGGCGGAGGTGGCCCGGAAGCGACGCTTGCGCAGCAGCCGGTGCGCGGCCGCGTTGACCGCCTCGGGGTCGGCGTCGGTCCGCCAGGCGGCGTAGACCGGCATCCGGGTCAGGTTGCGCGGGGCGGCCGGCGGCTGGGCGCGCAGCACGCCGACGAACTGCCAGGTGCGCGGGACGATGCAGCCGGCCAGCGAGACGAACAGCAGGATGTAGATCGCCGAGAACCAGACCGAGCTGTAGACGTCGAACAGCTGGAGCTTCTCGTAGAGCGGGGTGATGCCCTGGTGGGCGGCCTTCCAGGTCTGCACCTTGAAGGCGTTCTGGCTGTTCTGCGGGATCAGCGAGCCGGGGATCGCCGCCAGCGAGAGCAGGAAGAGCAGGATCAGCGCGACCCGCATCGAGGTGAGCTGGCGCCACGTCCAGCGGACCCAGCCGAGCACGCCGATGCCGACCGGGGCCTCCGCCTCCTCGGGGGCGGTGCTGAGGCGCTCGACGTCGGCCTCGCCGTCGTCGGTGGTCACGGTCCTGGTGTCGCTCACGGTCAGATTCCGATCGTGGTGTCGCCGCTGAGTTGCCGCATGTGGTCGATCAGGACGTCCCACACGCCGGTGACCAGGAGCAGGCCGACCGCGACGAGCATGCCGCCGCCGATCCGCATCACCCACTGGTAGTGCTGCTTGACCCAGCCGAACGCCCCGAGCGCCTTGCGGAAGGCGAGCGCGGCAAGGATGAACGGTACGCCGAGTCCGGCGCAGTACACCGTCATCAGCAGTGCGCCGCGCCCGGCGCTGGCCTGGGCGGCCGAGAGGTTGAGGATCGACGAGAGCGTCGGGCCGATGCAGGGCGTCCAGCCCACACCGAAGACCAGACCCAGCAGCGGGGCGCCGGCCAGCCCGATCGCCGGGCGGCGGTGGGTGCGCACCTCGCGGTTGGTGAAGCCGGGCAGCAGCCCCATGAAGGCGAGGCCCATGAGGACGGTCAGCGCGCCCAGCACGATGTTGATGGTGCGCTGGTACTGCTGGAGGGTGTTGCCGAAGAAGCCGAAGAGCGCGCCGGTGGAGACGAACACGGCGGTGAAGCCGAGCACGAACAGCAGTGCGCCGAGCAGCATGCGCCCGCGGCGCGCCCCCTTGGCGTCGGCGAGGTCGACGGCGGAGAAGCCGGTGACGTAGCTGAGGTAGCCGGGGACGAGCGGCAGCACGCAGGGCGAGAAGAAGGAGAGCAGCCCCGCGGTGAGGGCGATCGGCAGGGCGAGGACGAGGGCCCCGCTGAAGACCGTCTCGTTGGTGCCGAAGGCCGCGAGCGCGCTCACTTCTGCTCCGCGAGGACCGGGGTGATCATCTTCTCCAGGTCCTCGGTGGAGAGGGCGCGCATCGCGCGGGCGGCGAGCCCGCCCTCCCGGTCGACCACGATGGTGGTCGGGATGGACTGCGGGTTGAGGCTGCCCTTGGGGAAGCGCAGGATCTGGGTGCCGTCCGGGTCGTACAGGCTCGGGTAGGTGATGCCGGTCTGCTGCTCGAACCGGATCGCGTTGGCCGGGTCGACGTCCCGGGTGTTGATGCCGAGGAACTGGACGCCCTTGTCCTGGTACTTCTGGGCGACCTCCTGGAGGTTCTTGCCCTCGGCGCGGCACGGGCCGCACCAGGAGCCCCAGACGTTGAGGACGACGACCTTGCCCTTGTAGTCGGCGAGCGCGACCGGCTTGCCGTCCAGGGTCTTGCCGTCGATCGCGGGCGCCGGCGTCCGGGAGCCGGGGGCGGCGGTGGCGATGCCGGCCTTGCCGGTGATGAAGCCGGCCTGCCCCCCGCCGTCGGAGGTACCGGAGCTGCAGGCGGTCAGTGCGAGCGCGGCGGCGGCACCGAGCGTGGCGGCCAGGCGGGTGCGGCGGCGGGTCGTCCCAGACATGTGAAAAGTTTCGCATGGGACTTTGGGCAGGTTTGAGGGGGTCCGACGTTACGGGTCGAACCCCCTCTGACCTGCAGTTTCTGCACTTATGATCCGCTTATCCCAGGCATTTCACCGCTGTGTCGGCGGTCACTCGGGAATGCGCGGGCGCCCCGGCGGAAGGCCTCCGCGAGAGGGCCTCCGCGTCAGGCGCCGAAGCTCTTGCCGACCGGCTTGGACTTGCCGCCCTTGCCCACCAGGTGGGCCGGCAGCAGGTCCCGGGCCGGCTCGCGGTAGCCGATCGAGACGATCCGGTCGCCCTCGTAGGTGAAGCTGGTCAGCGAGGCCAGCGAGCACTGCCGGTTGCGCGGGTCGTGCCACAGCCGCCGGCGCTCGGCGAACGAGCGGACGATCCAGATCGGCAGCTGGTGGCTGACGCAGACCGCCTCGTGCCCGCGCGCGGCGTCCCGGGCCGCGGCGAGCGCGCCCATCATCCGCACGACCTGCTCGATGTACGGCTCGCCCCAGGACGGCTTGAACGGGTTGGTCAGGTACTTCCAGTGGCCGGGGTTCTTCAGCGAGCCGTCGCCGACGCCGAAGGTCTTGCCCTGGAAGATGTTGTCCGCCTCGATCAGCCGCTCGTCGACGGCCACCTCCAGGCCGTGCGCCTTGCCGATCGGCTCGGCCGTCTCCTGGGCGCGCTCCAGCGGCGAGGCCACCACGTGGGTGATGTCCCGGTCCGCGAGGTGCTCGGCGACCCGGTCGGCCATCTGCCGGCCGAGCTCGGAGAGGTGGTAGCCGGGGAGGCGCCCGTAGAGGATGCCCTCCGGGTTGTGCACCTCTCCGTGGCGCATCAGGTGGACGACGGTGGTCTCGCTCACACGGCCTCCTCGGTGGCCTCGGCGGCGGCCCGGGCGGCCGCGGGCAGGGCTGCGGCGATCCGCTCGATCGCCCGCTCGTCGTGGGCCGACGAGACGAACCAGGACTCGAAGGCCGAGGGCGGCAGGTAGACGCCCTGGGACAGCATCGAGTGGAAGAAGGAGTTGAAGCGGAACGCCTGCTGGCGGCGGGCCGCGTCGTAGTCGGTGACCTGCTCCTCGGTGAAGAACACCGAGAACATGCTCCCGGCCTTCTGCAGGCGGTGGGCCACGCCCTCCTTGGCGAGCGCCTCGGCGACCAGGCCGGAGACCTGCTCGGCGACCCGGTCGACGGCGGCGTACACCTCGTCGGTGCAGTTGCGCAGCTGGGCGAGGCCCGCCGCGGTGGCGATCGGGTTCCCGGAGAGCGTGCCGGCCTGGTAGACCGGGCCGGCCGGGGCCAGGTGCGCCATGACGTCGGCACGGCCGCCGAAGGCCGCGGCCGGGAAGCCGCCGCCCATGACCTTTCCGAAGGTCAGCAGGTCCGGCGCCCAGCCCTCGTGCGCGGCCTCCAGGCCGTACCAGCCGGCCTTGGAGACGCGGAAGCCGGTCATCACCTCGTCCGAGACGAACAGCGCGCCGTCGGCCCGGCAGAGCTCGGCCAGGCCCCGGTTGAAGCCGGGCAGCGGCGGGACGACGCCCATGTTGCCGGGCGAGGCCTCGGTGATCACGCAGGCGATCTCGCCGGGGTGCGCGGCGAAGGCCTGCCGGACGGCCTCCAGGTCGTTGTACGGCAGCACGATGGTGTCGCCGGCCTGGGCGCCGGTGACACCGGGGGTGTCCGGCAGGGCGAAGGTGGCCACGCCGGAGCCGGCGGCGGCCAGCAGCGCGTCCACGTGGCCGTGGTAGCAGCCGGCGAACTTCACGACCTTCGAACGGCCGGTGAAGCCGCGCGCGAGCCGGATCGCCGACATGGTCGCCTCGGTGCCGCTGGAGACCAGGCGGACCTGCTCGACCGGTGCCACCCGCGCGGTGATCTCCTCGGCCAGCTCGACCTCGCCCTCGCCGGGGGTGCCGAAGGAGGTGCCGCGGACGACCGCCCGCTGCACCGCCTCGATCACCGCCGGGTGCGCGTGGCCGAGGATCATCGGGCCCCAGGAGCAGACCAGGTCGACGTACTCGCGGCCGTCGGCGTCGGTCAGGTAGGGGCCGCTGCCGGACACCATGAAGCGGGGGGTTCCGCCGACCGCCCGGAAGGCCCGGACTGGCGAGTTCACGCCACCCGGGGTGACGACGGAGGCGCGCTCGAACAGCGACCGGGACTGCGGAGCCTCGTACGGATAGCTCGGGGGACTGGTCCGCGGGTCGCCATCGGACCCGCTCTCGGGGTTGCTCACGGGGTTGGTCACCTGAACATGCTCTCAAATCGTGTCCTTGCTCTCCGCATGCCGGACCCGATCATCTGGAACGATGATCCGTGTGCTGCTGCCTCGGCAGGGGGTTCGGACTGTACGGTTGTCCGTGCGACCGTCGCGAAGGAGTCCGGCCCGTGGGCCGGGAGTCCGGGCACAGCGGGGCGCACGTCCCGGATCGGGCCGACGGACGCCGGGGGGCGACCGTTCGAACCGGCCGGCGGACCGCGGCGACGCGGTCACTGGGCGGTGCGGCTCGCGGTGTGTACGGCGGCACAAGACGGGTAAGTGGCACGTTCGGAGGGACACCGGGCGTGTGGGGGTCTGTCGATTCCGGCGAATTCCGGTGAGGATGGTCCGAGTGTCCGAGGCGCAGGACGGCTTCGAGGAGGCCACGGGTGGCCCCCGTCCCTCCGCGGAGGCCGCGCACGGCGGGGGTACGGGTACAGGCGGCAGGGGAAGGCGGGGCGAGGGACGCGTGGGAGTCACCTACAAGTACTTCGGCGCACCCGACCGTGCCACCGCGGCGAGAGTCCCCACCGCGCTGGGCCCCGGCGGTCTCGGCCTGGACGCCGGGGAGCTCGGCTCGCTGGGCCGGCTCGGCGACCTGATGGAGACGAGCGGCTCGCTCAACGGCCACCTCTCCACCAAGATCAAGCCCGAGACGATGAGCGCGATGGTGCTCACCGGCATCCAGGGCGTTCCGCTGCACCAGGTCCCGCCGCTGGAGCTGGTCGTGCTGCACCCCGACTACGCGGTCGTGCAGCTGCCGCACAACGTGGTCGAGCCGCTGCGCAAGGCGGACGAGACCCAGCTCGGCGCCGCCGCCTTCATCTGGTCGACCGTGCCGGACCGGCGCGGCCCGCGCGACGCCTTCGTGATCTACCAGATGCTGCACGAGTGGCAGGACTTCGCCAACCGCCTGCACGACGCCGGCCACCAGCTGTACTGCCTGGTCTGGCCGTAGGCCCCTCCTCCGGACCCGGGACCGGACGCCGGCCCGGGTGGGTCCGGGCGTCCCTCGGCATGCCGCCCCGCGAGCACCCGCAGTGCGTCGGCACGCGACAGGGGGCGCGCGGAGACTCCCGGCAGCCGGGTGATGCCTCCGCGCGCCCCCTGCGGGCGGCCGGTACTGCGCGGCCGGTCCTACTCCTCGGCCGGCGGCCGGACGGCGGTGAAGGCGGCGAGCGCCTCGGCGATCAGCGACTCGGCGGCCGCGCGGTCGACGCCGAGCCCGGAGAGCGGGCCCTCGCCGTCCTCCAGCTCCAGCAGGGCGAAGAGGATGTGCTCGGTGCCGACGTAGTTGTGACCCAGCCGCAGGGCCTGACGGAAGGTCAACTCCAGCGCCTTGCGCGCCCGGGCGTCGTACGGGACGAGCTCGGGCCGCTCGTCCGCCGCCGGCGGGAGGGCCGCCGCGGCCGCCTCGCCGACGGCCTCCGGAGTGACCCCCTCGGCGGCGAGCGCCCGGACGGCGAGACCGTCCGGCTCGGCGAGCAGGCCGAGCACCAGGTGCTCGGGGGTGACCTCGGCGTTGCCGGCGGCGCGGGCCTCGTCGTGGGCGGCCGCCACGGTGTTGCGGGCCCGCGGGGTGAAGCGGCCGAAGCCCTGACTCGGGTCGAGGTCGGAGGGCGCGCCCGGGTCCTTGGGGACGAAGCGCTTCTGCGCGGCCTGCCGGGTGACCCCCATGCTCCTGCCGATGTCGGTCCAGGAGGCGCCGGAGCGCCGGGCCTGGTCCACGAAGTGGCCGATGAGGTGGTCCGCGATCTCGCCGAGGTGCTCGGCGGCGAGGACGGCGTCGGCGAGCTGGTCGAGCGCGCCGGTGTGGACCTGCTTGATGGCCTCGATGAGGTCGTCGAGGCGGACGGGATGCGTCAACTGGACCGGATTCACCATGCGTCAACCTTAGGTTGACAGTCCAGGGGTGTCAACCGTCGGTTGACACTCCTGGTTCGGGTGCGCCGGGCTCCTCGGCCGTCAGCCGCCCTCCCACCAGCGGGGTGCGGCGTCGTCCGGCGTCCGCGGGCTGGCGAAGTGGAAGGGCACGCCGAGGCGGTCGGCCAGCTCCCGGCCGACCCGGTCCGCCTCGACAGCCTCCGGCCAGGGCGGCACCGCACCGTTGAAGAGCCGCAGGTCACCGCCGCCGCGGAGGACGGCCAGCCGGTGCTCGGCACACGGCTCGGCGGCCACCGCGAGGAGGACGACGAACCAGCCGAAGGTGTCGCCGTCCCACACCGCCTCGATCGCCCCGACCCGGAAGGGCAGACCGGCGACGGCCGCGACCAGGCCCTCGGCGTCCGGAGGCGCCGTGGGCTCCCACGGGGCGGGGGCGCCGAGCAGCTGCCGACGGGCCTCGACCACGTCGAGCGCGGCGTGGATCCCGGGCCGCTCCCGGCCGGGGCTGCCGTCGAAATCGTCGCGGACGGCCTTGACCGCCCGGATCACGTGCCCGCGGGCCAGCCAACCGTCCACCTCGGCCCGCGCCCCGGCGCCGAGGTCCTCCCAGGTCACCGCTCCTCCTCGTCCCACTCCTCCTCGTCCCACTCCAGCGGCTCGGGCTCGTACGGGTCCGGCTGCTCCACCCAGCCCGCCGCCAGCACCAGCCGGGAGGTGCGGTGCACGGCGAGGAAGCCGAAGGGACGGTCCGTGGTGAACTCCACCCGGCGGACCCGGTACGGCGGTGGCGCCGGCGCACTGCCCACGGCCACCCCCAGTGCGGTGACCGCCGCGGCGCGGAAGCCCAGTGCGCCGAAGGTCGCCGTCGCCGACTGCGCGGCCGCCCGGACTTCGAGCGGCGGATCCGCACAGATCCCCGGGAGATGGCCGCTGCCGTCCGGCTCCTGCCGGGAGACCGTACCGAGCCCGAAGCGGCCGGCGTCCGCCAGCAGATCGTGCTCGGCCGTCACCGTGAACCGGGCGACCTCCGCCATCAGCTGATGCCGTGGAACCTCGCTGCGGACGGCGCGGACCCGGACCCCGGGACCGGCCTCGCCGTACGGCAACAGATCCCCCGTCACCCGGCAGTGCCGGCCCGCGAGGATGCCGAGCCCACCGCCGAGCACCTCGCCCGGGCGGGCGTTCTCCTCGCCGACGAGCAGGTGGACGTCGATCCCGCCGGCCCCCAGGACCCGCAGCTCGGAGACCGGCCCGGCGGGCGTCCCGACCACGGCGACCCGGTCCAGCAACGAGGTGAACCGGTAGAGGCCGGCGAACTCCCGGTCGGCCCACGGGCCCGTCCCGGGGCACAGGACGCCCGCCTTGAACGGGCGGATCCAGTCGGTGCGGACGGCGAGCGCCGAGGCCAGCAGAAGGATCGTGTCCGGCTGGACCCGGAGCGGGAACTCCTCGATCTGCCCGTTCGTGTGGCGGGCCGCCCAGGCGTCCAACTGCGGCTGGATCTCCGGGCCGGTGAGCGACTGGTGGAGGTGGGCCGGGAGGCCGGCCGTCCACTCCGGGGAGACCCGCAGCGCGGGCGCCGTCCACAGCCCGACCGCCGCAGCCACCCCGGGCAACCGGCCCAGAGCGCCCAGCAGTTCACGGGCCCGCTCGGCAGCCGACGCGGCCGGCACCCCGAGCGCGTCGGCCAGCTCCTTGCCCGCGGCCCCGTCCGCCCCGGAGGCGAGCGCGGCCAGCAGCGGCCACAGCCCGGCCGCGGTGAACACCGTGCCCCCGGCCGTCGGAACGCCCCGTGCCCAGCGCTCGGTCAGCGAATTGACGGCCCGTACCGTCGTGGTCGAAAGCATGCTCCCCGCCCTGCCGCACCGATGGTGCGCCGCAGCATAGGCACCCCCCACGAACCTGACCACCGGATTTCCGGGTGCACCGACGCCCAGCCGCGCCTACCCTGCCGGGCATGACCAGGCCCTACCGGTACGTCGGACCACCGGACATCGCGCTGAAGGCCCGGACTGCACCGCCCGGGGTGCCCGTCCGGACGGCGGCGGACCTCGCCGACTGGCTGGGTGGCCGCGAACCGGACGAGTTGCGCGAGCCCGTCACCTTCGTGGTGGACGAGCGGGGCGTGCTGCTGCTCGCACCGCGGCGCAGCGAGCACGTGGCCTGCGCGGGCGGCCGACCCGTCCTGGCGGCGGGCGAGATCGCCTTCGTCCGTGGCCCGGGCGACGGTTGGGAGGTCTCCTCGGTCACCAACCAGTCCACCGGCTACGCCCCTGGGGGCAGGTGCTTCCCCTCGGTGGCGGCGGCCGTGGCGGCGCTGGGGCTGACGCCGCCGGACCGCTTCGACCCGGTGTTCGTGTTCCGCCGCTGCCCGGCCTGCCGGGAGCTCAACGTGGTGCGCGAGGAGGACTTCCACTGCGCGCCGTGCGGCGCCGCTCTGCCGCACGCGTGGAACGTGGACGAGCGCTGAGCCGGGCTGTGGCGGACGGGACACGGGCAGTGCCCCGTCCGCCGACCGGTGGTCAGTTCGGGAGGTAGGAGATGCCGAGCTTGTCGAGCTGCCAGAGCTGGTCGGGGGTGCCGGTGTCCTGGGCGAGGGCGAGGGTGCGGTTGCCCTGGGGGTCGAGGGTGGTGGTGGCGGTGACGAGCTTGGTGCGGTCCTGGGAGTCGGCGATCCGGTAGCGGCCGTCCGCGGTGGGCAGCAGCAGCCAGTGCTGGTTGCCGCCGCCGTGGCAGTGCCACTGGACGAGCCGGGTGCCGGGGGCGGTGGAGCCGCCGGTGGCGTCCAGGCACATGGACGTGTTGGCGGTGGAGGCGAGTTCGAAGCTGCCGCCGACCGCCGCGCGCAGCAGGAAGGACTGGTTGAGGCCGCCGGTCGGCCGGTAGGTGATGGCGGCCCGCCCGTCGGTGGCGTCGCCGTAGGTGCCGCCGCCGGCGATGTCGAGGGCCCGGCCGGTGGCCGCGTCGGTGAGCCGGTACCAGGAACCGTCCTCGGGGGTGTCCGGGAAGGGCTGTCCGGCGGTCAGCGGGGCGATCGAGGTGGTGTTCGTCCGGTCGAGCGAGCAGTAGGCCTGGTCGAGCGCGGGCCGGCGGTAGAACTGGGCGAGGCAGGCGGCCTCGCCGCGGTAGCCGGCCACCCGCAGGTGGTACGACTGCCGGACCATGTTCATGCACACCCCGGGGATCCCGATCTCCTGGTCGCAGCCGTTGCGGGTGCGCTCGGAGACGTCGATGACGTCGCCGTTGGTGTACTCGTACGGCGAGCTCGTCCAGCGGGCGCAGACCTCGTGGCCGTAGCTGACCCGCCGCTGGTCGAGGTAGCGCACGCCGGGCACCCGGCCGGCCGCCTCGCGCAGCGCGTCGCTGAAGGCCGGGACGACCAGGTTGTGGCCCCAGGCGAGGTCCTCGGGGAAGGCCGGGCAGCCGTCCGCGATCTTGCCGAGGTAGTCGTTGCGCCGGATGTCGGGCGTGATCGGCGTGAAGTACGACTGGTAGACCAGCTGGTAGGAGGAGTCGGCGTAGCCGGCCCGGCGCATGGTGGCCCGGACGTTGGTCAGCGCGGCGGCGACCTTGGGCTTGACCCGCTCGGCGCGGGCGGCGATCTCGGCGGTGCCGATGGTGTCCCGGCAGCCCTGCGACTTGGGCACCGGGAAGTACTGGCCGAGGCAGGCGAGCATGATGCCGCTGAAGTCGAAGTCGTCGTTGGCGCCGATCGTGACGACCACCATCTTCACGTCGTACTCGGCCGCGGCGTCGGCGAGTTGGACGTCCTGCTTGGGCTCGCCGAAGTCGCCGCCGCCCGGTCCGGTGATCTTCGCCAGCTCGGGGTCGCTGACCAGGTCGCCGGTCTGTGCGCCGGAGCAGGCGAGGTCGAGCGGGACGAGGTCGGGGAGTCCGGTGAGGAAGATCTCCGACCTGGTGGAGCGGTGGCAGTAGTTGCCGGGGGTGTCGGTGCCGGGCACGTAGTCGTCGCCGGTGTCGGTGCCGGCGCCCTCGCCGGAGATGGCGCTGTCGCCGAGGGCGACGATCGCGGCGGGGCGGGCCCCGACACCGTCGGCGGCCCGGGCGGGGGCGGCGGCCGGCAGGCCGGCGAGGCCGAGGACGGCGGCGAGCAGGGCGGCGGCCGGAAGTCCGGCGGCGCGGCGTCTGCGGAGGCCGGGCAGGGGTGAGCTTCTCACGCGTGACTCCCGTGGGGGTGGGGGCCGCACGGCGGGGACCGGGCGGTGGAGCGGTGCGTGGTGCCGGTGGTGCGTGGTGCTGGTGCCGGTGGCGCGGTCCCGCGGCGCGGCTGTGGGGCCGGGGCGCGGAACTCCGGTGCGGGACAGAAAATATGAGCCAGGCTCACATGCTAGGAACTGACACCTCGTCCAACAAGCCTCGGCGCACGACGGAACGGGCCGCCGCCCGGCCCCAGGAGGAAGGGGCGCGGGCGGCGGCCCGGTGCGTGCGGACCCGGCCGGCGGACCGGCCGTCGGGCGTGGGACCCGGTCAGCCGACGTTCGCGCAGGAGTTGCCGAACGCCGGGTTCAGCAGGCCGATGACGTCGATCGAGTTGCCGCACAGGTTGACCGGCACGTGCACCGGAACCTGGATGTTGTTGCCCGAGGCGACACCCGGGGAACCGGCCGCGACGCCCTCGGCCCCGGCGCTCGCCATGGCGGTGCCGGCACCGGCAGCGACGATGCCCACAACGGCGGCGCCGACAGCGGCGGCCTTCTTGACGCTCATATGAGTCTCCTCGTAGTTCAGGTCTTCCATGGGCCGCTCGGGTGGACCGCTCGGGCTCCGCACGGAAGGGCACGGGGCGTGCACCGGGCCCAACGAGGCCTGCTCGGTGCGGTACCGAACAGACCGGCACATTCACCCGGACGTAGTAGTGAAGGCATTCGGGTGATCGTGGGATCAGCCCGTTTCCCCCGGCGGCCGCGGTCGTTCTTCCCTGCGTACCGGCTCGACCGGTCCGGCCCGGGGATCCCGGTCCGGCCGGCCCCTCCCGCCCGGGCGGGCCCGCGGCGCCCCACGGCCCGCGGCACGCCAGGCGCGGGACTCGCGAACAGAAAGAGACTGCACCATGCGCAAGATCGCCTACGGCGCGCTCGGCACCGCGGCCGCGGCCGCCATGCTGTTCGGCGGCGCGGCCACCGCGTCCGCCTCGGGCGCGACGGCCGAGGGCGTCGCCGCCGGCTCCCCCGGTGTGCTGTCCGGCAACCTGCTCCAGGTCCCGGTGCACGTCCCGGTCAACGTCTGCGGCAACACCGTCAACGTGATCGGCCTGCTGAACCCCGCGTTCGGCAACGCCTGCGCCAACATCTGACCCCGGTCCGCCCTCCGGCGGCCCCGCCGGCCCGCGGGCCGGCCCCAGGACTCCCAGGAGCAGCCGCGAGGCGCCTCCTGGCGGCGCCGCGGTGCCACCGGATTCCCGGCCGTGCGGGAACCGGTGGCGGCGCACACGACCGCATGCGGCCGACGGCTCGCCCAAGCCACGGGCGACACGCGCCAGTTGAGCCGCGGGGGTGACAATCACGGAGCATCCAGGAAATGTCGGGCGATGATTTCGATTCGCCCGGCGCCCGGCGTCCACCAGGAAATCCGGGCACGAACCTAAGGACAATTCCATGCGCACGTTCAAGAAGGCCACCGTCCTCACCGTCGCCGCCGTCGGCCTGGTCGCCTCCGGCGCCGGCGTCGCCGCCGCCAGCTCCGGCGCCGAGGGCGTCGCCGCCGGCTCCCCCGGCGTGCTGTCCGGCAACCTCGTCCAGGTCCCGGTGCACGTCCCGGTCAACCTGTGCGGCAACACCGTCAACGTGATCGGCGCCCTGAACCCGGCGTTCGGCAACTCCTGCGCCAACGCCGGCTGACCAGCCGTCGGCTGACGCCGTCCCCGTGCCCCCCCCCCCCCCCCCCGGGGAGCCGTCCCCGCCGGGTGCGGCGCACCCTCCCCGTGTGTGATTAGGAGATCGACTCCCATGCAGAACGTGAAGAAGGCCGCCGTTCTCACCGCCGCGGCCGGCATCGTGCTCGGCGGCGCGGGCGCCGCCAGCGCCAGTTCCGGCGCGCAGGGCGTCGCGGCGGGCTCGCCCGGCGTGCTGTCCGGCAACCTGCTCCAGGTGCCGGTGCACGTGCCGGTGAACGTCTGCGGCAACTCGGTCAACGTGGTCGGCCTGCTGAACCCGGCGTTCGGCAACACCTGCGCCAACGTGGACGCGCCGCCGGAGGTCAAGGAGGAGGACTGCTGATCACCGCGATCGGCACGACTCGTGCGTCTGCCCCCCGGCCGCCGGCCGGGGGGCAGTTCGCGTAGCCGCGGCGGACCGGCCGGCGGCCACCCATCCCACCGACAGAAGGATCCCCATGGTGCTGAAGACGGCCCGAACCGGACTGCTGGCCGCGCTCGGCGCGGCCGCCGCGGTGGGCGCGGCTGCCGGCCCGGCCGCTGCCGCCGAGCAGACCGCCCCGGCCGGACTGCCCCGGCCCACCGCCCAGTTGCAGTCCCCCGACACCGGGCAGGTGGTCGGCGGCACGACCGGTGCGCTCGGCTACGCGGTGGCCCCGGTGAAGAACCTGCGGCTCGACCCGTGGGCGCAGTCCTCCGCGGACGTGCTGAACAACGGCGTGGCCGTCCAGCCCGACAACGGGGTGCCGGCGGTGGGCACCGCACCGCTGACCTCGCCGCTGAGCGCGGGCGGCGGCCCGCAGAGCCTGCCGGTGGTCGGCCCGGCGCTCGGCCTGCTGCCCGGCTGAGCGGCGGCCGTCCGCGGACACGGCGGCACGGCGGGAGCCCGGCACCCTCGGGGGTGCCGGGCTCCCGCCCCCCCGGGGCGGGCCCCCCCCCCCGGCGTTCCGCCGCACGGATCAGAACGCGGGCTGCGCCAGCACCTCGGAGGAGAGCGCCCCGGTGGCGGCCGCGGTCAGGTTGCCGACGGTGTCGGTGACCGAGACCCGCTGGTCGTCGCCGCCGAGCGAGGCCTTGGCGCCGGGTACCGCCTGCACCGGCGCGGTGACCAGCTGCGGGTCCAGCTCGCCGAAGGAGAGCGCGCCGTCCGCGAACTCGCCGCTGTGGTCGGTCGCGTAGCGCAGCGGCTGGCCGAGCTCCAGGGCCGGGCCGGCCGTCCGGATCGGGGCGGCGGGCACGTTGAGGACGGCCTGGCCGAGCTCGGTGCTCTGGTCGGCGGCGGGCAGCGGCACCACCGCGTCGACGGCCGGGCCGACCCGGCCGGCGTTGACCGCGGGGACGATCCGGTCCGGGACGAGCTGGGCGCCCGGGTGCTCCTCGGGCACCGGCGGCTGCAGCGGCGAGGCGGGCAGCCCGCCGGAGAGCGTTCCGGTCTGGGTGAGCAGCGGCAGCGGCACGTTGAACGGCACCTCCTGGCCCGCCAGGCCGTTCTCGACGGCCGCCACCTCGCCGGGGGTCATCGGCCGGGCCTCGGCCGCGCCCTGCGCGGAGACGACGCCGGCACCGACCGCGAGCAGCAGGGCGCCGGTCGCCCGCTTGGAGAGCTTCATGCAATTCACCGTTCTGTCCGAGTGCGTTCTACCGGGGCGGTTCCGCAGGAAGAGCCCCGCGGAAAAGCAATCTGCGCAACGACCGACCACCGGCGTGATTGCGTCGGTTAACCGCTACGGGCTAATAGTCGGACTGGAATACCGCCGACCTGATGATCAATCAGACGCCTGCGAAGAATCTGCGTAACTTTCCCGGCGGTCACTCTTTGAATGGGATGTCGCAGCTCGACGGCGACGCGACCGGATCAGACCAACACCGCGCACGGCCGCCGAGCCGCCGCACCCGAGCGTTTCAGAGAGGTATCCCATGCTGAAGAAGACCTTCGCGGGCCTCGGCCTGGCAGCCGCCGCCCTCGCCACCGCCGCGGCCCCGGCCGGCGCGATCGGCAACGCGGACGGCTCCGCCGGCTCGATCCAGGGCAACGGCGGCACCAACGCCACCGGCACCTGGGGCAACCACAGCCCCAACTTCCACTTCGCCGACAACCCGAACGTCTGCCTCCCCGAGATCCACAACATCGGCGTGGCCGTGCTCGGCGTGGCGGTCCCGGTCGAGGTCGACGCCCTCAACAACCAGCCCAAGCAGACCTGCGTGGTCGGCCAGGGCACCCTCGGCAGCGGCGACGGCGGCGTCTCCCACCTGATCGGCTGACGCCCGCCCGCTGCGCCCGCGGGGCCCGTGCGCCCCGCCCCCGCACCTCCCGGTGCGGCCGCTCCCCCGGTCGCACCGGCGCAGAACGGCCGGCGTGAGCCACCCGCCGGACCGAGGCTCCACTCCCTACCGAAGATCCCACGAAGGAACGCAGAAATGATCAAGAAGGCTCTCGCCGCCGCCGGCGTCGCCGCCGCCGGTGTCGCCATGGCCGCCGCCCCCGCGATGGCGATCGGCGACGCCGACGGTGCTGCCACCTCCATCCAGGGCAACGGCGGCACCAACGCCACCGGCACCACCGGTGACCACAGCCCGAACTACCACACGCTGGACAACCCGAACCTCTGCCTGCCCGAGGTCCACAACATCGCGGTCGGCGCGGTCGTCGGCCTCGCCGTGCCGATCGAGGTCCCGGTCCTCAACAACCAGCCGCAGCAGACCTGCGTGGTGGGCCAGAACACCGTGGGCAGCGGCGACGGCGGCGTGTCCCACCTGATCGGCTGATCCTGCCGGTCCGATCTGCCGCCGGGCCCGGGGGAGCCGCTCCTCCGGGTCCGGCGGTTGCCGTTCCCCGGCCGGGCGTCCACCGGCCGGGCCGCGGTCACCCCTCCCCGGCCGTCCGCCGGGACCGCTCCGCACGGCGGTCCCGGCGGGGCGTCCGGGTGACGGTGTGTCGTACCGGGCGCGTGGTTGCCGGGCCGGGGCGGCTTGTTGTGATCAGTTGAGTCCGCATCACCGTCGTAGAGAGGACCCCTCCATCATGAAGAGCATGCTCGGCAAGGCCCTGCTGACCGCCGTCGGCGCCCTGGCCGTGGCCGGTGTCGCGGCGCCCGCCCAGGCGCACGTGGACGCGGGCGGCGGCGCCCACCTGGTCGCCACCGCCGACGACCCGTTCGTCGCGGGCGAGGGCCACGGCTGGGCCGAGACCAGCAACATCTCCGTGATCGGCCAGGAGTGGGGCTGGGCCACCAGCACGGCCATCGGCGGCGGCGCCGACGGCGAGGCCCACATCGGCTGACCCGGCCGTACAGGCACCGGAGGCCGGGCCGCGGAGATCCCGCGGCCCGGCCTCTTCGGGTGCGCCGCAAGGGGCGCGTGCCGGCGAGTCCTAGCGCAGCATGCCCGCGGCCTCGACCGCCCAGTAGGTGAGGATCTGCTCGGCGCCGGCCCGGCGGATCGAGGTGAGGGTCTCCATGATCATCCGCTCGCGGTCGACCCAGCCGTTGGCGGCGGCGGCCTCGACCATCGCGTACTCGCCGGAGACCTGGTACGCGGAGACCGGCACCGGGGAGGCGTCGGCGATCTGCCGCAGCACGTCCAGGTAGGCCATGGCCGGCTTCACCATGACCAGGTCGGCGCCCTCGGCGACGTCCAGCTCCAGCTCGCGCAGCGACTCGCGGGCGTTCGCCGGGTCCTGCTGGTACGCCTTGCGGTCGCCCTTGAGCGAGGAGCCGACCGCCTCGCGGAACGGCCCGAAGAAGGCCGAGGCGTACTTGGCGGTGTAGGCGAGGATGCCGGTGTCCTGGTGGCCGGCCTCGTCCAGGGCCCGCCGGACCACGCCGATCTGACCGTCCATCATCCCGGACGGCCCGACCAGGTGGACGCCGGCGTCGGCCTGCACCACGGCCATCTCGGCGTAGCGCTCCAGGGTGGCGTCGTTGTCGACCGAGCCGTCCGCGGCGAGCACGCCGCAGTGGCCGTGGTCGGTGTACTCGTCCAGGCAGAGGTCGGACATCACGATCAGCTGGTCGCCGACCTCGGCGACCACGTCGCGGATGGCCTGCTGCAGGATGCCGTCCGGGTTGGTGCCCTCGCTGCCGACGGCGTCCTGCACCTCGGGGACGCCGAACAGCATGATGCCGCCGAGGCCGGCCTCGGCGGCCTCCACGGCGGCCCGGCGCAGGGTGTCCCGGGTGTGCTGGACGACGCCCGGCATCGAGGTGATCGGCTTCGGCTCGGTGATGCCCTCGCGGACGAAGGCGGGAAGGATCAGTTCGGCCGGGTGCAGGCGGGTCTCGGCGACCAGCCGGCGCATCGCCGGGGTCGAGCGGAGGCGGCGCGGGCGTACGGTCGGGAATTCGGCGGACAACTGCTGCTTCTCTCTCACGACACGAAACCGCCGGGGAGGCTCGGGGCCTCCCCGGCGGCGGGGTTCAGCGGGCGGCCTTGCGGCGCGACCCGGGGCGGCGCTCGCTCGGCCGGTAGACCGGTTCGCCGGCGGCGACCGCGGTGTCCCGGCGCCGGGCGCCGAATTCGGCGAGGGCCTGGGCCAGCGCGGCGGCGGACGGCGCGGGCGCCATCACGTCGACCCGCAGGCCGTGCTCCTCGGCGGTCTTGGCGGTGGCCGGGCCGATGCAGGCGATCACCGTCACGTTGTGCGGCTTGCCGGCGATGCCGACCAGGTTCCGCACGGTGGACGACGAGGTGAAGAGGACCGCGTCGAAGCCGCCGCCCTTGATCGCCTCACGGGTCTCGGCCGGCGGCGGCGAGGCGCGCACGGTGCGGTACGCCGTGACGTCGTCGACCTCCCAGCCGAGCTCGACCAGGCCGGCCACGAGCGTCTCGGTGGCGATGTCGGCGCGCGGCAGCAGCACCCGGTCGATCGGGTCGAAGACCGGGTCGTACGGCGGCCAGTCCTCCAGCAGGCCGGCGGCGGACTGCTCGCCGGAGGGCACCAGGTCGGGCTTCACGCCGAAGTCGACCAGCGCCTGGGCGGTGGTCTCGCCGACCGCGGCGACCTTGATGCCAGCGAAGGCGCGGGCGTCCAGGCCGTACTCCTCGAACTTCTCCCGGACGGCCTTGACGGCGTTGACCGAGGTGAAGGCGATCCACTCGTAGCGGCCGGTCACCAGGCCCTTGATCGCCCGCTCCATCTGCTGCGGGGTGCGCGGGGGCTCCACCGCGATGGTCGGCACCTCCTGCGGGACGGCGCCGTAGCCGCGCAGCTGGTCGGAGAGGCCGTGCGCCTGCTCCTTCGTCCGCGGGACGAGGACGTTCCAGCCGAACAGCGGCTTGGTCTCGAACCAGGAGTGCGAGGCGCGGTGGGCGACCTGCTCGCCCACCACGGCTATCACCGGCGTCGCCGGGTCGACCGGGGCCGACACCGGGGAGGGCAGCACCCGGGCCGCCTTCAGGTCGGCGGCGATGCCGGCCAGCGTGGAGGTGAAGGTGCGCTGGCGGGTGGTGGTGCCCGACAGGGTGGCGGAGAGCGCGGCCTCCGGCTTGCGGCCGTTGGCGACCAGCGCGTTGGCGGTCGCCGGCAGCTGGCCGAGGGTGGTGCGGACGACCAGGGTGGTCTCCAGCGCGCCCAGGTCGACGCCGGCGCCGCCGAGCAGCGCCGCCGCGTCGACGAAGCGCACGTCCGCGCCCTGGCTGCTGCGCAGCGGCACACCGGCGTAGGCCGGGACGCCGACCGACTGGGCGACGCCCGGGATCACCTCGAAGGCGATCTCCGCGCCGGCGCAGCCGAGCATCTCCTCGGCCGCGCAGCCGTCCAGGCCGGGGTCGCCGTCGACGGTGCGCACCACGTGCTTGCCGGCGCGGACGGCGTCCGCGACGAGCTTGGCGACGTCGAGGCCCGCCTCCTCGGCGGGGTTGTGCACCTGGACGCCGGCCGGGCAGTGCGCGCGGACGGCGGCGGCGGTGAGCGGGTCGGCGATCAGCACGTCGGCGGAGGCCAGCACGTCGACCGCGCGGAGGGTGAGCAGACCGGGGTCGCCCGGGCCGGCTCCCAGGAAGGTGCAGCGGCCGGACGGCTGGGCCGGGCCGTTGGAGGGGCTGGTGGCGGCGGTGGGGCTCATCGGTTTCGCTCCCCCATCAGGCCGGCCGCCCCCTGGTCGAGCAGCCGGGCAGCCAGCGCGCGGCCGAGGGCCGCCGCCTGCTCCTCGGCCGTCCCGTCCAGGACGAGCGGGCCGGTGGCGGTCATTCTCAGCAGGGTGGCGCCGTCGGTGGTGCCGACCACGCCCTCCAGCCGCAGTTCGGTGCCGGCCCAGGTGGCCAGCGCGGCGACGGGCGCCGAGCAGCCGGCCTCCAGGGCGGCGAGCAGGGCGCGTTCGGCGACGACCGCGGCCCGGGTGGGCCGGTGGTCGAGCGCGGCGAGCTGCGCGGCGAGCGCGGCGTCCGTGCACTCGACGGCGAGGGCGCCCTGGCCGGGGGCCGGGACCATCAGCTCGGCGTCGAGGTGCTCGGTGATCTCGGCGCCGCGGCCGAGCCGGTTGAGGCCGGCGGTGGCGAGGACCACCGCGTCCAGCTCACCGGAGGCGACGTAGCCGATCCGGGTGTCGACGTTGCCGCGTATCGCGACCGTCTCCAGGGCGGTGCCGCGGGCGGCGGCCCAGGCGTTGAGCTGGGCCGTCCGGCGCGGGGAGCCGGTGCCGACGCGGGCGGCGCGGCCGCTGCCGGCGAGCTTCTCGACGAGTTCGCCGAGCGTCAGGCCGTCCCGGGCGACGAGGGCGTCGCGGGAGTCCTCGCGCTCCGGCACGGCCGCGAGCAGCAGGCCGGCCGGGGCGGCGGTGGGGAGGTCCTTCAGGGAGTGCACGGCGAGGTCGATACGGCCCTCCAGGAGGGCGTCGCGCAGCGCCGAGACGAAGACGCCGGTGCCGCCGATCTGCGCCAGCGCCTCGCGGGAGGTGTCGCCGTAGGTGGTGATCTCCACCAGTTCCACCGGGCGGCCGGTGACCCGGCTCACCTCGCGCGCGACCATGCCGGACTGCGCCATGGCGAGGGCGCTGCGCCGGGTGCCGAGGCGCAGCGGCTGCTCGGGGGCGCCCGGGGGGCTGCTCAGTTGACCATTCATGGGGTGCTCGTCCAGGTCGTGCCGGTGGGGGTTGACGGGGTTCATCCGGCCGCTCCGCCGCGGGGGGCGTGGCCGGTGCCCGGCGAGGCTGCCGGGGTGCCGGAGACGGCGTGCACGGCCGCCGGGTCCAGGTCGAAGAGCTCGCGCAGCGCGTCCGCGTAGGAGGCGCCGCCGGGCTCCGCGGCGAGCTGCTTGACCCGCACGGTGGGGGCGTGCAGCAGCTTGTCGACGACGCGGCGGACGGCCTGGCCGATCTCGGCGCGGGAGCGCTCGTCGAGGTCGGGCAGCCGGGACTCCAGCCGGGCGAGTTCGCCGCTGACGACGTCGGAGGCCATCGAGCGGAGCGCGACCACGGTGGGGGCGATCCGGGCGGCGCGCTGGGCGGCGCCGAAGGCGGCCACCTCGTCGGCGACGATGCCGGTGACGGCGTCGACGTCGGCGGCGCCGGGGCCGTCGGCCGAGTGCGCGTGCGAGAGGCTCTCGATGTCGACCAGCAGGGCGCCGGGCAGCTCGTGGACGTCGTGGTGGACGTCGCGCGGCATCGCCAGGTCGAGGAAGGCGAGCGGGCCGTCGCCGGTGCGGGCGGCGGCCGCGGCGGCGACCTGCTCGGCGGTGACGACCACGCCGGCCGCGCCGGTGCAGGAGACCACCAGGTCGACGTCGGCGAGCGCCTCGGGGACCTTGGCGAAGTCGACGGTGCGGCCGGTGCCGAGGATGGTGACCAGCCGCTCGGCGCGTTCGGCGGTGCGGTTGGCGATCAGCAGGTCGGTGACGCCGGAGCGCACCAGGGTGGCGGCGGCGAGCGAGCTCATCGAGCCGGCGCCGACGACCAGGACGCGCTTGCCGGCGATGGCGCCGGCGCCGGCGGCGACCTGCTCCAGGCCGAAGGTCACCAGGGACTGCCCGGCCTTGTCGATGCCGGTCTCGCTGTGGGCCCGCTTGCCGACCCGCAGGGCCTGCTGGAAGAGCTCGTTGAGGCCGCGGCCGGCGGTGTGCTCGTCCTGGGCGCGGGCCAGGGCGTCGCGCAGCTGGCCGAGGATCTGGCCCTCGCCGACGACCATCGAGTCCAGGCCGCAGGCCACCGAGAAGAGGTGGTGGACGGCGCGGTCCTCGTAGTGGACGTAGAGGTGGGCGGTGAGCTCCTCCAGGTCGACGCCGCTGTGGTGGGCGAGCAGCAGGGAGAGCTCGGCGACGCCGGCGTGGAACTTGTCCACGTCCGCGTAGAGCTCGATCCGGTTGCAGGTGTTGACCAGGGCGGCCTCGGCGACGGTGGCCGAGGCGGCGGCGTCGTGCAGCAGGCGGGTGGGGACCTCGCCGGTGAGGGCGGCGCGCTCCAGCACGCCGACCGGGGCGGTGCGGTGGCTCAGTCCGACGACGAGCAGGCTCATGCCGGCATCACCGCCGAGAGGTCGCCCTCGCCGCCGGCGGGGGTGGCGCCGCCGGCCTGGGCGGCGGTCTTGGCGGCCCGGCCCTGGGCGGACCGGTCGGTGCCCTTGGCGGGCTCCGCCTTGGTGGCGCCGCCCGCGGCGCGGCGCAGCTTGGCGGCCGCGGCGCGGACCGGGCCGGGGGCCCGGTCGAGGACGGAGTCGCCGCCGCCGGGCTCCTCGCCGGCCTTGCGCTGCTCGTGGAAGGCGAGGATCTGGAGCTCTATGGAGAGGTCGACCTTGCGCACGTCCACGCCGTCCGGGACGGTCAGCACGGTGGGGGCGAAGTTGAGGATGCTGGTGACGCCGGCCTCGACGAGCCGGTCACAGACCTGCTGGGCGGCGCCGGGCGGCGTGGTGATCACGCCGATGGAGACCTGCTGGCTCTCGACGATGGACTCCAGCTCGTCCATGTGCCGCACGGGCAGGCCCGCGGCGGTGGTGCCGACGACGCCGGGGTCGGCGTCGAGCAGGGCGGCGACCCGGAAGCCGCGGGAGGCGAAGCCGCCGTAGTTGGCGAGGGCGTGGCCGAGGTTTCCGATGCCGACGATGACGACCGGCCAGTCCTGGGTGAGACCCAGCTCACGGGAGATCTGGTAGACCAGGTACTCGACGTCGTAGCCGACGCCGCGGGTGCCGTAGCTGCCGAGGTAGGAGAAGTCCTTGCGGAGCTTGGCGGAGTTCACGCCGGCGGCGGCGGCCAGCTCCTCGGAGGAGACGGTGGGGACGGACCGCTCGGAGAGCGCGGTCAGGGCCCGCAGGTAGAGGGGGAGGCGGGCGACGGTCGCCTCCGGGATGCCCCGGGCACGCGAGGGTCGGCGCGCGGCGCCGGTGTCGGGCGCCTGCGAACTGCTCTGGGTGGGTCGGCCGATTGCCACGGTGCTCCCGAGGGTGAAGCTGGGCTTAGGCAGCCAGGCTATGCGTTTGTGAACGTGTGCACAAAGATGGTGTCCGATTTGTCCCTCCACAGTGATGCGCATCACTCACCTCCCTGCGGGGCCGTCGCCGATCCGGGGGCCACCGGAGCGCCTGCCCCGTGACCGGCCGCACCCTGCGGCCACGGGCCGGGCGCGGTCTCCCGGCGCAGCAGCGGGACGAGCTCGCCGCCCGCCAGCGAACGGGCCCGGCCGAGCCGCGGCCAGGGCACCGGCGCGGTGCCCCGGGGCGGCTCCGGGCGGTCGGCGGGCGGCAGCGCCCCGGCCCGGGCGTAGTGGCGGAGCAGGTCGGCGGAGGCCCGGGCGTCCCCCATCGCGGTGTGCGCCGGGTACCAGCCGAGGCCGGCCTCCCGGACGCAGGCGGTGAGGCCCCAGCCGACGGCGGCGGGCAGCCGGGTACGGGCCATGCGCATGGTGCACAGCAGCGGGACGGGCGGCAGCGGCACCCCGATCCGGGCGTACTCGCGCTCCAGGAAGGCGTGGTCGCAGGTGACGTGGTGGCCGACCATCACCCGGTCCGCGAGCAGGTCGAGCAGGTACGGGGCGACCTCGCGGAAGCGCGGGGCGCCGACCACGTCGTCCTGGGTGATCCGGTGCACGTGGGTGGGCCCGACCGGCCCGCCGGGGTCGATCAGGGTGGAGAAGGTCTCCTCGGTGCGGAGACCGTCGTCCAGCAGGACGACGGCGACCTCGACGACCCGGTGCCGCCAGGGGCTGCGGCCGGTGGCCTCGACGTCGACGACGGCATAGCCGCCCATCGCGTTCTCTCCTTCGCCTGCGGCCCCCGGCGGACACGAAACAGGCTCGATCGTAAGCCGACGAATTCACCGATTAGGCGGGTGATCTCTATCGGGTCGGCAACGATTCGGCTCCGCACCCCCGCCGATCGGCGGGGGTGCGGGCGGGCGCGGCGGCGGGCGGTGGTGGCGGACGGAGGTTCGGACGGTGCGCGGGCGCCGGCCGGATCAGGCGCCGAGGGCGGCGCGCAGACGGCGTTCGTCCACCCGCCAGAAGTCGTGCTGGCGGCCGTCGATCAGGGTCACCGGGATCTGCTCGGCGTACTGGTGGTACAGCGCCTCGTCCTGGGTGATGTCCTTCTCCTCGAAGGCGGCGCCGAGTTCGCCGGTGACCCGGACGAGGATCGTGCGGGCGTCGTCGCACAGGTGGCAGCCGGGCTTGCCGATCAGGGTCACCACCCGGTCGGCGGGCTTCTTGTTCTTGTCGCGTCGCAGCAGGCTCACCCGGCCATTGTGCGCCCGTGGCGCGGGTCACTGCGCCGATGCGCACCGTTAACGGCACCTGCACGCGGGCGTCACGGGAACCCCTTCCCGGCTGGCTATGCTCGGTCCATGGCCGCGCTACGAAGGCTCCACCTCGCAAGGCGTTCCCCCGACGAGCGGACCGCGCTGGCGGGCGAGGCCGCCGCCGACGCGGCCGAGGCCGGCCTGCTCGCGGTCACCGCGGGGCGCACGGACGGGGCCGGATCGGCCGCGGGCACGGAGAAGAGCGCGGAGAAGGCCGAGAAGACGGACAAGGCCGAGAAGGCCGAGAAGTCAGAGAAGGCCGAGAAGGCCGGACGCGGCAGGAAGGCCCCCGCCGAGGACCACACCCCGACGCCCGGCGACCCCCGGGCGGCCGCCTTCTTCGACTGCGACAACACGATCCTGCGCGGCGCCGCGATGTTCTACCTCGGCGTCGGACTGTACCGGCGGCGGTTCTTCACCCGCCGCGACGTGGCCCGCTTCGTCTGGCAGCAGACCTGGTTCCGGCTGCACGGCTCGGAGGACCCGGCGCACATCGCGGACGCCCAGGACACCGCGCTCGGCCTGGTCGCCGGCAAGCGGACGGCCGAGCTGGAGCAGATCTGCGAGGAGATCTTCGAGGAGGTCATCGCGGACAAGGTCTGGCCCGGCACCCGGGCGCTCGTCCAGATGCACCTCGACGCCGGGCAGCGGGTCTGGCTGGTCACCGCGGCCCCGCAGGAGATCGCCCGGATCATCGCCCGCCGGCTGGGCATGACCGGCGCCCTGGCCACCGTCGCCGAGACCTCGAACGGCGAGTACACCGGCCGGCTGGTGGGCGGCCTGCTGCACGGGCCGGCGAAGGCGGCCGCGGTGCAGGCGCTGGCCCGCCGCGAGCAGCTGGACCTCTCCCGTTGCGCGGCGTTCAGCGACTCCGCCAACGACATCCCGATGCTCAGCCTGGTCGGCCACCCCTACGTGGTGAACCCGGACGCCTCGCTGCGCCGGCACGCGCGGACGCACGGCTGGCGGGTCCGCGACTTCCGGACGGGCCGCAAGGCCGCCCGGGTCGGGCTGCCGGCCGCCGCCGGGCTCGGCGTCGCGGCGGGTGCCACGGCCGCGGCCCTGGCCGCCCACCGGCGCCGCCGCACCGCCTGAGCCCGCGGCCGCACCGCCCCGCCGCGCCGCCGCCGCATCCGGCCGGAACCGACCCGTCGTCACATGTGCCCTGGTCCGGGGCGGTTGCCGGGGCGTCCACCCGCGGCCCGTCAACTCCTCACACGTGCGGGCGACATCGGGCGGACGGCTGCGGTTCGCGCCTGCTTCACTCTTGACCGGATCCGATCGTTCGGCGCCTCGGGAAAGTTGTGGGTTACCGGGCCGCGAGGCAGGGAAAGCGCCCGTCCCTCACCCGAATCGGTCACACCGGGTTGCCATTCGATCACCCGGAGCGCGCTCCGGCCGGCCACCGACGATCAGTACCGGCTGAATATACGCGCCATCCGGATCCCAAACGACCAGTTCCGCCACAGGGTGTAGCCGTCATTGCACAAAGCGTTATCCTCTCCTGGATGCACGGCACCTGCGTGTCCCCCGGCGGGGGCATGGGGGCGTGCTCTCCGCGCAGGCGGAGGTGACCCGTCCACAGTTCTGCCTCTGGGAGTCCCGTGTACCCACCCGTCCGGAACGACGCGCCCACCACCTCCAGCCCGTCGACCGCCACCCTGCGCACCGGCGCCCGACTGGACCGGCTGTGGGCCGCCATCCGCGAGTTCCAGGTGCTCGGCCCCCAGCCCGTCCTCGCCGGCGCCGGCGCCCCCGTCGCGCCCGGCCCGCGCACCCTCCCCGCCGCCCGCCCGGCCGCCACCGGCACCCTGCTGCGCTCCACCGCCACCAGCGGCACCGCCGCGGGCGGCACCACGACCGGCACCCGCCGCGGCGTCGGCGCCCCGGCCCGCAGCCGCCCGCGCACCGACCGCGGCACCGAGACCGATCACAACCCGGTGATGGAGCTGGTCGAGCGCGCCCAGGCCGGCGAGAGCGAGGCCTTCGGCCGGCTCTACGACCAGTACTCGGACACCGTCTACCGGTACATCTACTACCGGGTCGGCAGCCGGGCCACCGCCGAGGACCTCACCAGCGAGACCTTCCTGCGGGCGCTGCGCCGGATCGGCACCTTCACCTGGCAGGGCCGGGACTTCGGCGCCTGGCTGGTGACCATCGCCCGCAACCTGGTGGCCGACCACTTCAAGTCCAGCCGGTTCCGGCTGGAGGTCACCACCGGCGAGATGCTGGACTCCAACGAGTGCGAGCGCAGCCCGGAGGAGTCCGTCCTGGAGTCGCTGGCCAACGCGGCCCTGCGGGACGCCGTGCGGCGGCTCAACCCCCAGCAGCAGGAGTGCGTCAACCTCCGGTTCCTGCAGGGGCTCTCGGTCGCCGAGACGGCGCGGATCATGGGTAAGAACGAGGGCGCCATCAAGACCCTGCAGTACCGCGCGGTGCGGACGCTGGCCCGCCTGCTGCCCCCGGACGCGCGGTGAGCCTGCTGCCGTGACGCCCCCAACCGACGGACCGTCACCCGGGCCCGTGCTCCGACACGGGCGGGTGAATGCGCGGTCACATGATCAGTCGTGCGTAACCGACTCCCGGCACCGCTCGTTGGCCAGCCTGGAAACCATCAACGGGCGTGCGGTCAAGCAGGTTCGGACCGCATCACCCGATGGTGTGGTTTCGGCCCGCCGAGACAACCCTCCGGCAGGCCACGGTGTCGACAACGACGAAGGGAGGTGTGGCCCGTGACGGCAAACGTGCTGGAGCACCGGCGGGCGAAGGCCTTCGCCGAGGCATTGGAGGCCCACCGGACGGACAACTCACCCGGCGGGGACGGACCCGACGGGAGCACACCGGGCGGTGCCCACCGCGCCGGATCGACCGCGATGGCCGAGCTGCTGGCCGTGGCGGACACCCTCGGGGAACTGCCCGTACCGGAGTTCTCCGCGGAGACCAAGGCGGTCCAACGGGCCCAGCTGATGGCCGCGTTCGAGCAGGCCTTCGCCGGGGGCGGCACCCCGGCGGTGCCGCGGCAGCGCGGGCACCGGGCCGCCCGGGCGGCCCGCGGGCGCTGGGGCCGCCGGCTCGCGATCGGCGGGCTGGTCGCGGGCGTCGCGGTCGGCGGTTTCGCCGGCGCCGCGGCCGCCAGCGGCGGTGCCCTGCCGGGCGACGCCCTGTACGGCATGAAGCGCGGCCTGGAGGGCCTCCGGCTGGACTGGGCCGGGTCCGACTCCGAGCGCGGCGCGCTGCTGCTGGAGCAGGCGACCACCCGGCTGGACGAGGCGCAGAGCCTGCTCCAGCGGTCGGGCTCGCCGGACACGCTGAGCCCCGACACGGTCGAGCAGGTCCGGCAGGCGCTGGACGACATGCACGCCGAGGCCCTCCGCGGCCGCGACCTGCTGCGTTCGGTGTACCGGAGCAACGGCTCGCTGGCGCCGATGCGCCAGCTCGCCACCTTCGCCTCGGGCCAGGACGACCGCTGGACGCGCCTGCACGACCGGCTGCCCGGCCAGCTCGGCCCGCAGGCCGACAAGGTCGACGAGCTGTTCGACGACATAAGCGAGGACGTCGCACCCCTGCACCTGGAGAAGCCCGGTCCGGGCGGCCAGCAGGGCACGGGGGCGGGCGACGGTCAGACCTCGGGGCAGGCGTCCGGCGGCGCCGTCCAGGGCGCCACGCAGGGCGGTTCGGGTGCGCCGACGGCGCACGGCACCGGCACCGCCCCGAACGGTGCCGCGCCGAGCACGGCCCCGCAGGGCGTCGGCGGTCTGGTCGACGGCCTCACCAACGGCCTGGGCGGCGGGCAGAGCGGCGCACCGGCCACCGGCGGCACGACCGGATCGGGCGCCTCCCCCGCCCCGAGCGGTTCGGCCACCGGGTCGTCGGAGGGTCAGGGGATCACCATCCCGCCGCTGATCCCCGGTCTGCTGCCCGGTCTCACGCTGGGCTGAGGCCGGCTCCGTCCCGAGCGGCCGTGGGATTCCCGAGCTCCCACGGCCGCTCCGGCGTCGGTGCACCGGTCAGAAGAAGACCGATCGCCGCTGCACCAGCAGCTTGTACAGGGTGTGCTGGATGGTCTCGCGGACCTGGTCGGCGAGGTTGAAGACCAGCATCGGGTCGTCCGCGGCCTCCCGCGGGTACCCGTCGGTCGGGATCGGCTCGCCGAACTGGATCGTCCACTTGGTCGGCAGCGGGATCGCGCCGAGCGGCCCCAGCCAGGGGAAGGTCGGCGTGATCGGCACGTACGGCAGGCCGAGCAGCCGGGCCAGCGAGCGGAAGTTGCCGATCATCGGGTAGGTCTCCTCGGCGCCGACGATCGAGCAGGGCACGATCGGCACGCCCGCGCGCAGTGCGGAGGAGACGAAGCCGCCGCGGCCGAAGCGCTGGAGCTTGTACCGCTCGGAGAACGGCTTGCCGATCCCCTTGAAGCCCTCCGGCCAGACCCCGACCACCTCGCCGCGCTCCAGCAGCGCCTGGGCGTCCTCGTTGCAGGCGAGGGTGTGGCCGGCCTTGCGGGCCAGCTCGCCGGCGACCGGCAGCAGGAAGACCAGGTCGGCGGCGAGCATCCGCAGGTGGCGCCGGTGCGGGTGGTGGTCGTGGATCGCGACCTGGGTCATCAGCGCGTCGAGCGGGATGGTGCCGGAGTGGTTGGCGACGATCAGCGCGCCGCCCTCGGCGGGGATGTTCTCGACGCCGAGGACCTCGACCCGGAAGTACTTCTCGGCGACCGGGCGGAGCAGCGAGAGCAGCACCTCCTCGGTGAGCTCCCGGTCGAAGCCGAACTCGTCGACCTCGTAGTCGCCGGTGATCCGACGGCGCAGGAAGGCCAGGCCGCTCGCGGCGCGTTCCTCCCAGCCCTTGCCGAGGACCTTGGTGGCGGTGGCGCCGAGCTGTCCGGCGAGCGCGCCGCCGACGGCCTCGGCCAGCCGGTCCGCGAAGCCGCCGCCCTCCGGGCTGCCGGCGTGCCAGCTGGGCGCGGACTCGATCGGGATGACCTTGGCGTCGGCCGGCTCGGTCTTGCGGGCTGCGGTCATCGTGGCATCGGCTCCTGGGTGGGGCGGTCGTCCTGGCCGAGCAGGGCGGCCAGCCGGTCGGTGACGGCGGCGAGCCGCTCCGGGGGCAGCAGGCCGGCCCGCTGGGCGGCGACGAAGTCGGCGAACGCCTCGGCGGTGGTGAAGCGGGGGGTGTGGCCGAAGGTCTCGCGGAGCTGGGTGGTGTCCACGACCCGGCCGTGGGTGAGCAGCTGGATCAGCTCGGGCGAGATGTCGGCCAGCCGGGTCTGCCGGACGAGCCCGGCGACCGCGCCGAGCGCGGGCCTGAGCAGCGGCACGGTGGGCCGGCCGAGTCGGCGGGCGCACTGCGAGAGCAGCAGCACGCCGTCGCCGGCCACGTTGAAGGTGCCGGTGTTGGTGGTGCCCGGACGGGGGTCGAGGGCGGCGAGCCGGAGCACCTCGACGGCGTCGTCCTCGTGGACGAACTGCAGGCGCGGGTCGCGGCCGAGCACGGTGGGCAGCACCGGCAGGGTGAACCAGGCGCAGAGCGGGGTGTCCCCGACCGGGCCGACGATGTTGGCGAACCGCAGCACGGTGACGGCGACGTCGGGCCGGCGGCGGGCGAAGCCGCGGACGTAGCCCTCGACCTCGGCGGCGTCCCGGGCGAAGCCCCCGGCGGGCAGCTCCTTGGGCTGCATCCGCTCGTGGAAGACGGCCGGGTCGCGCGGGGCGGAGCCGTACACGCCGGTGGTGGACTTCACCACCAGGCGGCGCACCCCGGGGGCCTTCTGGCAGGCACCGAGCAGCTGCATGGTGCCGATGACGTTGGTCTCCTTGACCGTGGAGCGGCCGCCCGGGCCCATGGCGGAGACGTTGAGGTGGACGACGGTGTCGACGCCGTGCTCGGCGATCACCCGGGCGACGGCCGGGCGGCGCAGGTCGACCCGGGCGAAGTCGACCCCGGGCGGCAGGTCCTCGGCGGGGGGCTGGACGTCGACCCCGACGACCTTGTCGACCCCGTGGGAACGGGCGATCCCGGCGGCGAACCGGGCACCGAGGTGCCGGGCCACACCGGTGACGAGTACGGTCCTGCCCACGCTGCTGCGGCCTCCTCGTGTCGCCCTGAGTGCACCGTACCGTGCGGATGTTTCCGGGCCGTACCGGCGCCACACCCGCGGGCCGCGGGGGCGCCGCCGAGGGCCCGGAGACACCACTGCCCGCCCGGGCAGCGCCCGGGCGGGCAGTTCGGACACCTGGTGCGCGCGAGGCGGCCGTCGGTGCAGCGGCTGGCCCCCCGCGTGAGCGGGAAGTAGTCCGGCCGCGGGTTACTTCTTGTTGCGACGCTGCACGCGAGTGCGCTTCAGAAGCTTGCGGTGCTTCTTCTTGGCCATACGCTTGCGACGCTTCTTGATGACAGAGCCCACGGAACAACCCTCGCTCACTCGGACCCCGTCCATGGGAGACGGGTGTCCATACGACTGACGGAGGGCCTAGCCTACCGTCCGCCCGGGGTAACCAGTAATCGTGCCCTGCCGTGTCAGGCCTACGCGCTCTCGAGCCGCACGTAGGACTCCTTCAGGTACGCGTGGACCGCCTGCTCCGGGACGCGGAAGGAGCGCCCGACCCGGATCGCCGGCAGTTCACCGCTGTGCACCAGGCGGTACACCGTCATCTTGGACACCCTCATGACCGAGGCCACCTCGGCCACGGTCAGGAAGACGACTTCCTGCAGGGGGCGTTCGCCTGAACTCATGACCATCACCGACCCTTACCCGTGTGCAAGGCACCGGCTTCCCCTCCGGTGACTCCACCGGCACACGTGTATGCCCAGAGTAGTTATGGGTGGTACCAGTGGGAAGAGGGGGATGCCCAGTCCTTGTACGGTGAGGCATCCCCCGATTGCAGTACGTAGCCGATCGGCGTATGGCGCAGGCGGACCGGCCGGTCGGCGCCGGTGGGGCGCTCGGGAGCACCGGCCCGGCGCGCGCGGCGCGGGTGCGGGCGCCGCGGCCGGGGACGGGCCGCAGGTCAGGGCAGCAGGCCGTGGTGCGGGTAGACGGCGCGGCGGGCGGCGAGGATCGCCTGGTCGAGGCGGGAGGCCGGGTCGTAGCCGTCGTGGAAGTCCCGCCAGTCGGGGGCGGCGCCGTCGGTCATCCGCAGCGGTGCCTGCTGCCGGGTGCGTCGGTAGACCTCGGCGCGCCACTCCTCGGGGGTCTCGGCGGCCGGGTCGAGCGGGCGGCCGGCCGCGGTGGCGACCAGGTGGGTCCAGGTTCTGGGCACCACGTCGACCACCGCGTAGCCGCCCCCGCCGAGGGCGATCCAGCGGCCGTCGGCGTGCTCGTGGGCCAGGCCGTGCAGCGCCTCGGCGACGAGGCGCTGGGCGTCGAGGCTGACCGCGAGGTGCGCGAGCGGATCCTCGACGTGGGTGTCGGCGCCGTGCTGGGTGACGAGCACCTGCGGGCGGAAGGCGGCGAGCAGTTCGGGGACGAGGGCGTGGAAGGCGCGCAGCCAGCCGGCGTCGCCGGTGCCGGCCGGCAGCGGCAGGTTGGCGGCGCTGCCGGGGGCGTCCGGCCCGCCGGACTCGGTGGACCAGCCGGTCTCCGGGAAGAGCGTCGCGGGGTGCTCGTGCAGCGAGACGGTGAGCACCCGGGGGTCGTTCCAGAACGCCTGCTGGACGCCGTCCCCGTGGTGCACGTCGACGTCGACGTAGGCGACCCGCTCGGCACCGAGCTCCAGCAGCCGGGCGACGGCGAGCGCGGGGTCGTTGTAGACGCAGAAGCCGGACGCCCGGTCGGGCATCGCGTGGTGCAGCCCGCCGGCGAAGTTGACGGCGTGCCGGGCCTCGCCGCGCCAGACCGACTCTGCGGCGGCGACGGACTGCCCGGCGATCAGCGCGGACGCGGTGTGCAGGCCGGGGAAGGCCCAGTTGTCGTCGGTGCCGAGGCCGTGCCGCAGATCGACGAGGTCCGGGTCGGCGGCGACCTTGCGGACGGCCGCGATGTACTCGCCGGTGTGCACCAGGCGCAGGGTGGAGTCCCCGGCGGCCGGGGCCGAGCGGACGGTGACGCCGCGGCCGCGGTCGAGCCCGAAGGCGTCGACCAGGTGTTTGGTGAGGGCGAGCCTGGTCGGGTCCATCGGATGGCCGGGGCCGAAGTCGTACGCGGTCACCGCGTCGTCCCAGAAGAGGTGCAGGCCGCAGGGGTTGTCGTCGCGCTCGGCGTCGGGCATGCCTCCACCGTAGTGGGTGGCCGGGGGCGGGACGCAGGGGGCTCAGTGCGCCTGGGCGGGCTCCTTGGCCTCCTGGGCCGGTGCGGGGGCGAAGTGGCCGGCGAGCGGCAGGATCACCAGCACCAGCAGCATCGGGGCGAGCAGCGCGGCCCGGTAGGAGCCGGCGTCGCCGATCGCCCCGACCAGCGGGGAGCCGACCAGGAAGCCGACGTAGTTGAAGAGGTTGAGCCGGGCGACGGCGGCGTCCGAGTCGGCGGGCATCAGGCGGCCGCCGGCCGCGAAGACCTGCGGGATGATCGCGCAGATGCCGAGGCCGAGCAGGGTGAAGGCGGCGATCCCGGCCCAGGGCGCGGGCGCGACCGCGGCGGCGGCGAAGCCGAGGGCGGCGGTCGCCGCACCGACCCGGACGACCGTGACCGCGCCGAAGCGCTGCACCCCGCGGTCGCCGAGCGCGCGGCCGGCCAGCATCGCCAGCATGTAACCCAGGTAGGACAGCTTGGCGAGGTCGTCGGGGCTGTGCAGGGTGTCGGTGAGGTACTTGACGCTGTAGTTGGAGACCGAGGCGTCCGCGATGTAGGCGACCGCCATGGCGAGGCAGAGCGGCAGCAGCGGCCGCCACGGGACGGCGCGGCCGGCCGCGCGGGCGGCCTGCTCGACGGCGTCGCCGAGTTCCGCCGGGCCGGCGAAGCGGGTGCCGACCAGCAGCGCCGCCGGGATCAGCACCGCGGCGGAGCCGGCGAACAGCACGCTCAGCGGTGTCCCGCGGTGCGCGCCGAGCCCGGCGACGGCGGCGCCGGCGATCCCGCCGAGGCTGAACGCGGCGTGGAAGCCGAGCATGATGCTGCGGCCGTACCGGTGCTGGAGGCCGACGCCGAGCATGTTCATCGACGCGTCCAGCGCGCCGACCAGCAGGCCGAAGGCGGCCAGGGCGAGGGCGAGCTGCCACAGGGCGGTGCCGACGCCGACGGCGGCGAGCGCCAGGCAGACGGCGGGCTGCACGGCCCGCAGCACGGCGCGCGGGCTGCTGCGGCGCACCAGGGCCTCGGAGGCGATCGAGCCCACGCCGGCGAGGATCGGCACCGCGGCGAGGAAGACCGGCAGCAGGGAGTCGTCGAGCCCGTACCGCCGCTGGATCTCCGGGATGCAGCTGACCAGCAGCGCGAAGGTGGCGCCCTGCAGCAGGAAGCTCGCTGCCAGTGCGGCGCGCGCCTGCCGCAGCCGTCCGGTGGTCTCGGCCATGGGGCCCCCGCTACTGGTGGGTACCGACGTGTGGTGGCGAGAGCGTAGGCCCTGGCGGGCCGTTCCGGGAGGGGGTCGGCGTCACACGGTGCACGGGCGGCTTGTTCAGGGGCGCGCGGGGGCACCTGACGGCCGGCCCTGTTCGGGTGCCCCTGCGTCAGGCGCGCGGGCCCAGGAGGGCGGGGACCTCGGTGAGGCCGGTGATGAGGCCGGTGGCGCCGGCGGCGGTGAGCTTGGCCGGGTCGGTGAGCGCGGCGTAGCCGTACACGTCCATGCCGGCGGCGCGGGCGGCGAGCACGCCGTTGGGGCTGTCCTCCAGGACGAGGCAGCGCTCGGGCGGCACACCCATGGTGCGGGCGGCGTGCAGGAAGAGGTCGGGGGCGGGCTTGCCAACGCCGACGTCCTGGGCGCTGAAGATGAGCTCCTCGGCGAGGTGCCCGCGCAGGCCGGTGAGGTCGAGCGCGGTGCGGATCCAGGAGTGGTGTGCGGAGGAGGCCAGGCAGTACCGGACGCCGGACTGCTGCAGGGTCTTGAGCAGGGTCTCCGCCCCGGCGACCGGGCCGAGTTCGGCCTCGAAGGCGGCGAACACCCGGCCGTGGAACAGGTCGTCGAAGCCCTCGGGCAGCCGGTCGCCGTGCCGTTCCAGGATCACGTCGTGGACCCGGTGCGCGGCGGTGCCCATGTAGTCCCGGTAGGAGTCCTCGACGGTGGTCGGGTAGCCGAGTTCGGTGAGGTACTCGGCCAGCACCCGGTTGGAGATGGGCTCGCTGTCGACGAGCACCCCGTCGTTGTCGAAGATCACCAGGTCGTAGCTCACCCGGTCGAGCCTACCGGCCCGGCACCGCGGCTCCGGTGCCGGGCCGCTGCGGGCTACTTGCCGCCGCCGGCCAGCTCGCGGGAGCGGTCGCGGGCGGCCTCCAGGGCGCCGAGCAGCGCGGCGCGGACGCCGTGGTTCTCCAGTTCGCGGATGGCCGCGATGGTGGTGCCGGCCGGGGAGGTGACCGCCTCGCGGAGCTTGACGGGGTGTTCGCCGGAGTCGCGCAGCATGATCGAGGCGCCGATCGCGGACTGCACGATGAGGTCGTGGGCGACCTGCCGGGGCAGGCCGAGCAGGATGCCGGCGTCGGTCATCGCCTCGACCAGGAAGTAGAAGTAGGCGGGGCCGGAGCCGGAGAGGGCGGTGGCCGCGTCCTGCTGGGCCTCGGGCAGGCGGATCGCCTTGCCGACCGAGCGGAAGATCGCCTCGGTGCGCTCCAGGTGGGCCTCGGAGGCGTGCGAGCCGCCGGAGATGACGCTCATGCCCTCGTCCACCAGGACGGGGGTGTTGGGCATGACGCGGACGACCGGGGTGCCGGCGGCGAGCCGCTCCTCGAACCAGGCGGTCGGGATGCCGGCGGCGGCCGAGACGACCAGCCGGTCGGGGGCGACGTGCGGTGCCAGCTCCTCCAGCAGGGTGCCCATGTCCTGCGGCTTCACCGCGAGGATCAGGGTGTCGGCGAGCTTCGCCGCCTCGGCGTTGGTGACGGCGGTGACGCCGTGGCGCTCGGCGAGTTCGGCGGCGCGCTCCGGGCGGCGGGCGGTGACCAGGACGTCGGCCGGGTCCGTGCCCGCCCGCAGCAGGCCGGAGAGCAGGGCCTCGCCGATCTTGCCGGTGCCGAGGAAGGCGATCTTCTGTCCGGATGCGCTGCTGGGCATGGGGCCGCTCCTTCGTACGGTGCTGCGGCCATCCTCGCACCGGTGTGGTGCCGCGGGCCGGGATGTCCGAACCGTGGGCAGTGCGCTCGCGCACGGACGGGGCCAGGCAATGGGGTGCGCCGCCATCCGGCGGCGCCGGGGGTGTCCGTCCGCACCGTGCCGGGCGGCACGGCCCCGCCCGTACGGTCGGCTCTCCCCCACCCCAGAGGAGCTCCCCCATGACGTACGACACGCCCCTGAGACGGTGGTGGGCGGCGCTCGCGCTGCTCGCCGTGGCCGCGGCGGGGGTGCTCGGGCTCGGCCACGGCGAGGCCCGGGCCGCCGGCACCGTCCAGGTCACCGGGTTCGGTTCGAACCCGGGCAATCTGCTGATGTACCGCTACGCGCCCACCGGGCTGGCCGCCGGGCGGCCGGTGGTGGTGGCGCTGCACGGCTGCACCCAGACGGCGTCGTACGGCGAGGCGGCCGGCTGGACGCACTGGGCGGACGCCTGGGGCTTCGCCGTGGTGATGCCCCAGCAGCAGTCCGCCAACAACTCCTCGCAGTGCTTCAACTGGTTCCAGCCGGGCGACTTCGGGCGGGACGCGGGCGAGGCGCTGTCGATCCGTCAGATGGTCGCGAAGACCGTCGCCGACCTGGGCAGCGACCCGGCCCGGGTGTACGTGACGGGCCTGTCGGCGGGCGGCGCGATGACGGCTGCCCTGCTGGCGGACTACCCGGACGTGTTCGCGGGCGGCGGCGTGGTCGCCGGGCTCCCGTACCACTGCGCCACCACGGCCGTGGAGGCCTCGGTGAACTGCATGACCATGGGCACCTCGAAGACCCCGCAGCAGTGGGGCGACCTCGTCCGGCAGGCGTACCCGTCGTGGACCGGGGCACGGCCGAAGGTCTCGCTCTGGCAGGGGTCCTCGGACTCGGTGGTGAAGCCGGTGAACCTCACCGAGCTGATGAAGCAGTGGACGGACGTGGCCGGCACCGGCCAGACGCCCGCGGTGAGCGACACCGTCGCGGGCCACCCGCACCAGGTGTACCGGGACGCCTCCGGCGCCGACCGGGTCGAGGTGTACTCGATCACCGGCATGGACCACGGCCAGCCGGTCGACCCGGGCAGCGGCGCCGAGCAGTGCGGCACCGCCGGGGCGTACGTGCTGGACGTGAACCTCTGCGCCTCCTACCGGATCGGCCGGTTCTGGGGCCTGGACGGCTCGGCGCCGTCGCCCTCCCCCAGCCCCTCGTCCTCGCCGTCGCCGTCCCCGTCGCCCTCGGGCGGTTCGGGCAGCACGCAGCTGAGCGACGACACCGCCCTGGACGGCTACGTGAAGGCCGCGGCGGACGGCGGTTCGCCCGCGGTGGGCACCCTCGCCGGCAGCCTGGGCCTGGCGGTGGGCCGCGGCACCGACGGCAAGCAGAACCGGGCGCTGCTCTCCTTCGACACCTCGGCCCTCCCGGCCGGCGCCACGGTCACCGGCGCCCGGCTCACCCTGGGGTACGGCAGCGGCAGCGGGGACCCGTGGGCCGCGGCGCAGCTGACCGTCGACGTGCGGGACGGCTGCTTCGGCGCGGCCTGCACCACCGGCACGGACGACTGGGCGGCCCCGGCGAGTACGGGTGCGGCGGCGACGGTGGCCCGGTTCACCTCGGGCAGCGGGACCTCGGGCGCGTTCTCCGCGGCCGGGCTGGCCGCGATCCGGCCCGGGTCGACGGTGCAGCTGCGGCTGCAGTTCGACCAGGCGCTCGCCTCCACCGCGTACGTCTTCGTGCAGCGCGGTGCGGGAGCGGTGCTGACCGTCGACTGGACGCGCTGAGCCGGACCCGCTCTTCCGGGTGCCCGGGGGCGGTGGCCCCCGGGCACCCGGGCGTCAGCGCTTGGTGCCGTCGACGATGACCGGCGAGCCGCCGGTGCCGCAGGGGCTGGCGTAGACCGGGTTCTTCTCGGCGGCGGCCTTGAAGGCCTCGATGCACTGGCTCATCAGGATCTTGTCGGTGAGCGAGTTGGCGATGGCGGTGTTGGCCGCGGCGGTGCTCTCGGACTCGATCTTCCGCTTCTCGGCCTCGGCCTTGGCGGTGCGGACGGCGGCCTCGGCCTGGGCGGTGGCCTGGTCCTGCTGGATCTTCTGGTCGATCGCGTGCTGCAGGCTGTCGCTGGGCTTCACGTTGCGCAGGTTGACGCCGTTGACCAGGATGCCGCGCGGCGCGAGCCGGGCGGTGATCAGCCGTTCGATCTCGGTGCTGATCGCCTCGCGCTCGGAGCTGTAGCCCTCGACGCCGGTGTGCTTGGCGAAGACGTTGCGGACGATCTCCCGGCTGTCGGGGTAGACCAGGCGCTTCTGGACGGCATCGGTGTCGCCGGCCAGCTTGAACAGGCTCTGGGTGTGCTTGGGGTCGACCGACCACTTCACGGTGATGTCCGCGTAGAGCACGCCGCCCTCGGAGGAGCGGACCTCGACGGTGTCCTTGCCGGTGAGGTCGAGGTCGACCGGCCGGGTCGAGAAGGTGGAGACGTCGGTCAGCGGCGACTTCAGGTGCAGTCCCGGCTGCCAGGTGCCGCCGACCTTGCCCAGGGTGGTGGGCACGCCCACCTCGTAGGGCGCGACCACGTGGACGACGGTGGCGAGGCCCGCGAGCAGGCCGAGGCCGACGGACACCAGGCCGGACGCCGTGGCCGCCCCGGAGTCGGTGACCCCGCGCCACCTCAGGACGAGCAGGACGGTGCCGACGAGGAGGAGCAGGACGGCGATGATCAGCATCTGGGGTCTCTCGGTGGACGGACGGGACGGCCGCAGCATAGGGAGCCGGACGCCTCCGGGAGGCCGGATTCAAATGATGTTCATATGAAGTCCGTGGCCCGCCGACGGTGCGTCAGCGCCCGCTCACGGACGGCGCCCCTCCCGCACGTCCGGCGCGGACCGGACGGCCCGCCCTCGGGGGAAACTCGGGGATCACCCCTATGGATTTCCAGGGACCACCGGGAGCACGGTTGAGGTATGGGAAACGGAGATTTGTCGCGAAGTGAGAGCCGTCAGGTCGCCGTCGCCGCGGCGACCCTCGGCCCGTGGCGGACGGCTGCGGCCGTCGGGACGGTGGTCGGCGGTGCCGCCCTCGGGGTGGACATCGTCACCGGCAACTGGTCCATGGACATCCTCGCCGGGCCGGTCGGCCTCGGCCTGTTCTTCTTCTTCCTCGTCGGCACGGTCGGCGGACGGCTCCGCCGGGACACCGGCGACCGGCGGCTCCAGCGCTGGGCCGAGGAACACCCCTGGCAGTCGGCGCTGCCCGCGGCCGGCGCGCTGTGGGTGCTGAACACCCTGGCGATGACCCTGCTCGGCAGCTCGGGGCTGTTCGCCGCGCTGTTCACCTCGCTGCTGCCCGCCGGGCTGCTGCTGGCGGTCGCGGGCGTGGTCGGCTCGGTCAAGCAGGCCCGCCGACGCGGCTGACGGGCCGTGGGCCGGCACGTGGCGGCTCCGCCCCGGCCGAACTGACGGAGCGCCTCGGCGCAGGCACCCGCGTCGAGTTCGGCGGCGGAGCCGTGCACGGCCGGGACGCCCCCCGCTGTCGGGCGTGTCGGCCGCCGTCTGCATACTGTCCGGCGTGCCGACAGTCGACGACCCCGCCCCGCGTCCCGACGACCCGTTCGAGGACGTCGTCCTCGACGAGGACTTCGTACGCGCCGCCACGGTGAAGGAGCAGTCCGGGCGGGCCCGGATGCTCGCCGCGAAGTGGCAGCAGCAGCCGCCGCAGCCCGAGCCGTGGCGGGCCTCCGCCGACCCGGCTCCGGCACCCGCCCGCCGGCGCTTCGGGCGGCGGCCGAAGCCGGTCGACCCGTGGGGCCGGCGCCGCAGGCGCAACTGGCAGACCCCGGTGTTCGTGGTGCTCGCCGCCGCCGTCACCCTGGCCGCGCTCAACGTGGACCGCCTGAACGGCTGGTACCACCGGGGCGAGGACTCCTCGGCGGCCGCGGCCGACCCCACCGCCCCGGCGGCCGCACCGCCGACCACCGATCCGCAGACCCCGACCGTCGAGCGTCCCTGGGCCGGCTCGCCCGCCGACGCATGGAAGGCCGGGGCGGACGCCCTGGTCCTGCCGCAGGCGAAGGCCGAAGGCGTCTTCGGCAAGGAGGAGGTGGCCGGCCTGCTGGAGAAGGTCCGGCAGTACCTCGTCCTCACCAACCTCGACCCGAAGACCGTCCACGGCGAGACCCCGGCCGCCGCCCTCGCCCTGCTGGACCGCTCGTCGCGCGAGGACCTGGAGAAGGCGCTCGCCCACCCCACCGTCGACTCGGACGCCGCCAACTGGCTGAGCCGCTTCGACCCGCGCCGGGCCGTGCCCGTCACCGACGTGGTGAAGGCCCGGGGCACCATGACCTTCGAGGGCGACGGCGACCGCGGCCTGCTGGTGCACACCGACTACATATTCGTGTACGCCCTGCGGCCCGGCCCGGACGCCGGCGTGCCGCGGCCCGGGCAGAGCACCGGCAGCGGCGGCACGGCCAAGCCGGTGGCCCTGAAGGCCGACGTCGCCCCGCGGGTGGAGCGGGAGATCGTCCGGCGTCAGCAGGACTTCCGCTTCTACAACCCCGCCCGGTACAAGGTGCAGCGCGGCAGGCTGCTGCTGGACAAGTGGACGGCCGACTTCGGCAACAACGTGTGCGGGATGGGCAGCGGCTACCTGGAGACGGACTTCACCGTCGACTTCGGCCCCGGCACCGAGGAGCCGCACACCGGGCCGACCGTCGACCCGTACGACCCGAACCGCAAGCTGGACGACCACGAGGGCTGCGGCACGCTGACGCGGAGCTGACGCACCGTCCGGGGTCAGTCGTCGCCCTCCGTGGGGGCGGCGCCCCGGACGTGGCCGAAGATCAGGCTGGTCTCGGTGTGCTGCACCGCGGGGTGCGCGGTGAGGTGGTCCAGCACGAAGTCGCGCAGCGCGTCGGTGTCCGCGACCGCGACGTGCAGCAGGTAGTCGTCCGCCCCGGACAGGTGGTACGCGGCCACCACCCCCGGCAGCCGGGGGATGCCGCCCGCGAAGCTGCCGATCTGCTCCTTGGTGTGCGCGTGCAGCCGCACCGCGATCATCGCCTGGATGCCGAGACCGACCGCGGCCGGCTCCACCTCGGCGTGGAAACCGCGGATCACCCCGCGCTCCCGCAGGGCTCGGATCCGGCCCAGACAGGTGGACGGGGCGATGCCCACCGCCTCCGCGATCGCGTTGTTGGGCATCCTGGCGTCGGCGACCAGCAGCCGCAGGATGGCCCGGTCGACGGGAGCGAGTTCGCGCTGCGGATTCTTCGGCACGGGGCCCACGATCGTCCGGCAGTCCGAACATCCGCAAGACCTACCGGCCGGTATTCGAATCTTCTGCCGAACTGTGGCCGCCACTCCGCGGACTCTTCACCATGGGGCCACCCCCCACCCCGCCGAGGAGGCCACCCATGCCCCACGCCGACACCCGGGCCGTCCACGCCGGCAGAACCGACCTGCGCGGCCTCGGGACCCACGTCCCGCCGATCGACCTCTCCACCACCAACCCCCTGCCCGGCGTGGAGACCGGCGGCGACAGCTACGAGGCACTGGCCACCGGCGGACTCGTCCCGGACGGCGGCAGCGCCGTCTACCAGCGGCTGTGGAACCCCACCACCGCCCGCTTCGAGCAGGCCCTCGCCGAACTCGAGGACTGCGAGCAGGCGGTGGCCTTCGCCTCCGGCATGGCCGCACTCGCCGCCTGCCTGCTGGCCGCCCGCGCCGAGGGCAAGGGACACGTCGTCGCGGTCCGCCCGCTGTACGGCGGCACCGACCACGTACTGGCCACCGGCCTGCTCGGCACCGAGGTGACCTGGGCGACCGCCGGCGAGGTCGCCGCGGCGATCCGCCCGGACACCGGCCTGGTGATCGTCGAGACCCCGGCCAACCCCACCCTGGACCTGGTCGACCTGTCCGCCGTCGCCGCCCAGTGCGGGGACGTGCCGCTGCTGGTCGACAACACCTTCGCCACGCCCGTGCTGCAGCAGCCGGTGCACCACGGCGCCACCCTCGTCCTGCACAGCGCCACCAAGTACCTCGGCGGCCACGGCGACGTCCTGGCCGGCGCCGTCGCCACCGACGCCGAGTGGGCGGCCCGACTGCGCCGCGTCCGCGCCGTCACCGGCGGCATCCTGCACCCGCTCGCCGCCTACCTGCTCCACCGCGGCCTGCAGACGCTCCCGCTGCGGGTGCGGCACCAGGCCGCGAACGCCGCCAAGGTGGCGGCCTGGCTGGCCGCCCGCCCCGAGGTCGAGCAGGTCTACTACCCGGGCCTGCCCGAGTGCGACCCGCAGGGCCTGGTCGGGCGGCAGATGACCGGCGCCGGCTCGGTGCTCGCCTTCTCGCTGCGCGGCGGCTACGAGGCGGCGGCCCGCACCGCGGCCGGCTGCGACCTGATCACCCACGCGGTGTCGCTCGGCGGCGTGGACACCCTGATCCAGCACCCCGCCTCGCTCACCCACCGCCCGGTCGCCCCCGAGGCCCGCCCGCACCCCTCCCTGCTCCGCCTCTCGGTCGGCCTGGAAGAGCCCGAGGACCTCTTCGACGACCTCGCCCAGGCCTTCTCCGAGTAGAGGCCCAGGGGGCGCGTGGGGGCACCTCCCGGCCGAAGGCTGGGAGGTGCCCCCACGCGCCCCTACCGATGCCGCTTCAGCGACGCCCGCGGCGGGCCTTCTCGTAGGCGGCGCGGTGCACCGCCTCCCCCGGGGCCTCGACCAGGCTGCGGAAGAAGTACGCGGCGAGGGCGCCGACCCCGCCGATCAGCCAGACCGCGCCCAGTGAGCGGTCCTCGGCCATCCAGCCGTCGAGGGTGTGGCGGCCCTCGGTGAGGGACTTCCAGGTGCGGATCGCCGCGAGGCAGGAGCAGATCGCGACCGCCCCGATCAGCAGCACGTCGACGAGGCGGCCGGCGTCGGAGAGCGTCACCCCGGCGACGGCGAACCGCAGCACCAGGGCGGCGGCGGCCGTGCAGACCAGGGCGCCGAGCGAGACGAGCACCCGGCGCAGCCAGTAGCCGCCGCCGTGGTCGACCCAGGTGGTGCCGAAGAACCGGATCGGCTCGGGCTCGGGGCCTGGGGCGGGCTTCCTGCCCGGGGTGCGCTGGTTCACGGCACCCATTGTCGCCCGGCCGGGAGGCCGGACGGCGGAAGGGCGCCGCAGACCCGACGGCAACAGGGCCGCGGGGTACGACGCCCTTCCGGTCCGTCGGTGCGGCCTCAGCCCAGCTTGCTGATGTCGCGGACGGCGCCCTTGTCGGCGGAGGTGGCCATCGCCGCGTACGCCTTCAGGGCCTGGCTGACCTGGCGCTGACGGTTCTTCGGCCGGTAGCCGCCCTCGGCCTCCAGCTTGAGCCGGCGCTCGTGGAGCTCCTCGAAGGAGACCTCCAGGTTGATCTTCCGGCCGGGGATGTCGATGGCGATGATGTCGCCGTCCTCGACCAGGGCGATGGTGCCGCCGGAGGCAGCCTCCGGGGAGGCGTGGCCGATCGACAGGCCGGAGGTGCCGCCGGAGAAGCGGCCGTCGGTGATCAGCGCGCAGGCCTTGCCGAGGCCGCGGCCCTTGAGGAAGGAGGTCGGGTAGAGCATCTCCTGCATGCCGGGGCCGCCCTTGGGGCCCTCGTAGCGGATGACGACGACGTCGCCCTCCTTGACCCGCTTGGCGAGGATCGCCTCGACGGCGTCCTCCTGCGACTCGACGACGACGGCCGGGCCGCTGAAGGTCCAGATCGACTCGTCGACGCCGGCGGTCTTCACGATGCAGCCGTCCTCGGCGAGGTTGCCGTACAGCACGGCCAGGCCGCCCTCGACGGAGTAGGCGTGCTCGACGCTGCGGATGCAGCCCTTGGCGGCGTCGGTGTCCAGGGACTCCCAGCGCTCGGACTGGGCGAAGGCCTCGGAGGTGCGCTTGCAGCCGGGGGCGGCGTGCCACAGTTCGACGGCCTCGGCGGAGGGCGAGCCGCCGCGGACGTCCCAGGTCTTCAGCCACTCGGCGAGCGAGTCGGAGTGCACGGTGTGCACGTCCTCGTTGAGCAGGCCGCCGCGGTACAGCTCGCCGAGGATGGCGGGGATGCCGCCGGCCCGGTGCACGTCCTCCATGTAGTACGAGCCGTTCGGCGCGACCTTGGAGAGGCAGGGGACCTTGCGGGAGATCGCGTCGATGGCCCGCATGTCGAAGTCGAGCTCGGCCTCCTGGGCGGCGGCGAGCAGGTGCAGGATCGTGTTGGTGGAGCCGCCCATCGCGATGTCCAGGGCCATGGCGTTCTCGAACGCGGCCCGGGTGGCGATGTTGCGCGGCAGCACGGACTCGTCGTCCTGGTGGTAGTGCCGCTTGGTGATCTCGACGACCGTCTGCCCGGCCCGCTCGTAGAGGGCGCGGCGGGCGGTGTGGGTGGCCAGCACGGAGCCGTTGCCGGGCAGCGAGAGGCCGATCGCCTCGGTGAGGCAGTTCATCGAGTTGGCGGTGAACATGCCCGAGCACGACCCGCAGGTCGGACAGGCGTTCTCCTCGATGATGGCGATGTCCTCGTCGGAGACGTTCTCGTTGACCGCCTGGGAGATCGCGTCGACCAGGTCGAGCTTGCGGACGGTGCCGTCGACCAGGGTGGCCTTACCGGCCTCCATCGGGCCGCCGGAGACGAAGACCGTCGGGATGTTGAGGCGCAGCGCGGCCATCAGCATGCCGGGGGTGATCTTGTCGCAGTTGGAGATGCAGATCAGGGCGTCCGCGCAGTGCGCGTTGACCATGTACTCGACCGAGTCGGCGATCAGGTCGCGCGAGGGCAGCGAGTAGAGCATGCCGCCGTGGCCCATCGCGATGCCGTCGTCGACGGCGATGGTGTTGAACTCGCGCGGGATGCCGCCGGCCTCCTTGATCGCCTCGGAGACGATCCGGCCCACCGGCTGCAGGTGGGTGTGGCCCGGCACGAACTCGGTGAAGGAGTTGGCCACCGCGATGATCGGCTTGCCGAAGTCCTCCCGGGCTACGCCGGCGGCCCGGAGAAGGGCGCGGGCGCCCGCCATGTTGCGGCCGTGGGTGACGGTACGGGACCTCAGCTCGGGCATGCGCTCCACTCCTTCGGGGCCTGCGGGCGGCCGCTGCGCTGGTGGAAGAGGGTGCAGGACCGCTGTCCTACCGAGGTTACGCCCCCCGGTCCGGGCGGTGGACGCGCTGTCCGCGATGCGGTCAGCGCGTCCACGGGTCAGGCCGCCGTCCGGGCCACGAAGAGGTCGAGCACGTACGGCTCGTTCAGCACGCCGTCGGGGTGGGCGGCCAGCAGGGCGTCCCGCTCGGCGGCCAGCACCGGCGCCCGCTGCTCGGGCGGCAGCACCGCGACGTAGGAGCGCGACTCCAGGTCGGCCAGGTGGCTCTCCACGGTCACCCGCCGGGCCCAGTGCAGCCGGGCGGTCTCCACCCGCAGCCCGTGGGCGCCCAGCGGGCCGGCGAGGTCCTGCGGCGTGGAGCGGTAGGCGTGGTACGAGGGCAGCGCCCGGCCGAGCCGCTGCTGCTGGTCGGCGATCCAGTCCTCGGCGTCGTCCTTGACGTTCCACCAGAGCGCGAGCGCGCCGCCGGGACGCAGCACCCGCAGCGCCTCGGGCACCGAGCGCTCCGGGTCCGTCCAGTGGAAGGCCTGGGCGTAGGTGACCAGGTCGGCGGAGCCGTCGTGGCAGGGCAGGTCGTCGCCGACGCCCTTCACCACCGGGATCTCCGGCGAGACGGCCCGCAGCCGGGCCGCCATGCCGCCGCTAGGCTCGACGGCGAGCACCCGGGCGCCGCGGGCGGCGAGCAGCCGGGTGGCGATGCCCGTCCCGGCGCCGACGTCGACCACGTCGGCCCCGGCGAGCGGGCGGCCGGCGAGGCGCTCCAGCTCGTCGAAGAGCTCGGCCGGGTAGGTGGGCCGCGCCGCGGCGTACTGCTCCGCGACCGGTCCGAACGAGAGTGCGTGGGCCTGCTGCTGAAGGTCTGTCATGTCCTGCCTCCCTCGGTACCGGGACAGGCTAACCCCGGTGCGTCCGGGCGGGGGTGGCGAGGTGCAGCCGGGTGAAGGCGAGGGCCTCAGCGAGGTCGGCCTCCCGCTCGGCGGCCGAGGCGGAGCGGCGGGTGTTGACCTCCAGCACCACGTGCCCGTCGAAGCCGTTGCGGGCGAGGCGCTCCAGCAGCACGGCGCAGGGCTGCTTGCCGCGGCCCGGGATCAGGTGCTCGTCCTTGCCGGAGCCGGAGCCGTCGGCGAGGTGGATGTGGGCGAGGCGGTCCCCCATCCGGTCGGCCATCTCCAGGGCGTCGATCCGGGAGGTCGCCGCGTGCGAGAGGTCGATGGTGAAGTGCCGGTACTCCTCGTCGGTGACGTCCCAGCCCGGCGCGTAGGCCAGCATCTCGCGGTCCTTGTACCGCCACGGGTACATGTTCTCCACCGCGAAGCGGACGTCCGTCTCGCCGGCCATCCGGCCGATCCCGGCGACGAACTCCCGGGCGTACTGCCGCTGCCAGCGGAACGGCGGGTGGACGACGACGGTGTCCGCGCCGAGCCGCTCGGCGGCGGCGCGGGCGCGGACCAGCTTGGTCCACGGGTCGGTGGTCCACACCCGCTGGGTGATCAGCAGGCAGGGGGCGTGCACCGCGAGGATCGGCATGGCGTGGGCGTCGGAGAGCCGGCGCAGCGCCTCGACGTCCTGGCTGACCGGGTCGTTCCAGACCATGACCTCGACGCCGTCGTAGCCGAGCCGGGCGGCCAGCTCGAAGGCGGTCTCGGTGGTCGACGGGTACACCGAGGCGGTGGACAGCGCGACCTTGGTGTCCGGGACGTGCACGGCGGGGTGCGGGGGCAGCACCAGGCGGTCGGTGGTGCGCAGCAGGGGCGCCCGCTGCGGCTCCTTGCGGCGGGCCTCCTTCACCGCGCGGGCGACCTTGGCGACGGCGGCGGTGCGGGCCGCGGTGGCGGTCTGCACGGACTTCGCGGAGCGGGCGGTGCGGGTCGCGGCGCCCTTGGCCGTCCGCGAGGCGGCGCCCTTGGCGGTGCGGGAGGCGGCGGCGGCCCGCTCGGCGACCGTGCCGGTGACCTCGTCGCTGCGGCGCCGCGGCGGGGTGC